>JBPOIZ010000005.1:0-85550 GCA_052034115.1 Actinomycetota bacterium | reverse complement strand
ACCTTCTTGAGGTCCTGCGGATCGAAGCTCCCTGACGCGACGGCAGCAGCGATGACGGCCGCGTCGAGTCGCCCTCGGTCCGCCACGTCGCGACCGACTGCGACGATGTGCGGCCCGCGGAAGTCCGAGTGACGTTCGAGGTCCGCGACCAGGAGCACCCGGCCCTCGTGCCACTCCACCGGCACCCCGAGTCGGGCTGCCTGCTCGTCCACGTCGCTGCCTCGAAACGCCGGGTCGAGAACCAGCGCCTCGACGTCCTCGGCGACCAGCACCGGACCGTGGACGTGGGCCTCGACGTAGTCGTCGAGCACTCCCCCGACGGCCAACTCGTCGGCGCCGGTCCGCGGCACCGCGTCAAAGGCGGCCACGTCGTCGAACAGGTCGAAGGCGGCCGCGACCCCGAACCGCTGCGGCTCGAAGACCGAGTCCGGGAAGCAGAACGTCGTGCGGTCCACCAGGTGCTCGGCCAGGCGCAGGTGCGCCGAGCCGAACCGCACGGCACCACCGACGGACCGGCTCCGATGGTTCAACGCGCCATATCGGGGCCGCTCGCTCGCGGGGGCGTCGTCATACGCGCCGCCGAGGATCCGTTGCTCCCACCGCCACCGGTCGCCACCTGGGTATGCCGTCAGCCCGCCGCTGCTCGTGCCCGTCTCGAACTGGGTGCGGTAGACACCATCGGCGACAAGGTGCTCCAGGACGGTCCGGCCGCCGGTGATCCGGTCGGGGTGGAAGTTCAGGGTCACCCGAAGCCTGCGGTCCAGCGGCGGTCCGGAGCAGCGAGCCGCGACGTGCGCGATGGCCCGCGCTGCCCACGGGCTCAGCGCCGCGCTCACCAGGGCGTCAGTCCCCCAGCTCGCGACGTCGCCGGGCAACGAAGTCCTCCAGCTCGGCGCGCACGGCGTCGTCGATGGCCGGAGCGGCATACCCCTCGATCCGCTGGGCCGCGATCTCCCCGGCCCGCACACTGGTGTCCCGGGCACCCCCGCGCAGCCACCGCTCGTAGTTCTCCGAGGAGGAGAGGAAGGGGCGGTAGAAGCACGTGCGGAACCGCTCCATCGTGTGCATGGAGCCGAGGAAGTGCCCGCCGTGCCCGACCTCCTGGTGCGCGTCGAACCCCAGCGACCCCGCGTCGATCTCCAGCGGCTTGAACTGGTGCTGCAGCATCGCGGTGATCTGCTCGTCGACGATGAACTTCTCGTATGACGCCACGAGTCCGCCTTCGAGCCAGCCCGCCGTGTGCATGACCCAGTTGGTGCCCGCGAGGAAGGTCGGCATCAAGGTCATGAGCGACTCGTAGCCCGCCTGGGCGTCGGCCACCTGCGAGGAGGTCAGGCCGCCGCCGGTGCGGAACGGCAGCCCGAAGTGGCGCGCGATCTGCCCGGTGCACAGCAGCCCGATGCCCGACTCCGGGGTGCCGAAGGACGGCGAGCCGCTCTGCATGTCGATGTTCGACAGGAACGAGCCGAAGACGACCGGCGTCCCGGGCCGGATGAGCTGGGCCAGCGCGATGCCGGACAGAGCCTCGGTGATCTGCTGGACGAGGGCTGCGGGGACGGTCACCGGCGACATGGCGCCCATGAGGATGAAGGGCGTGAGCACGACCGGCTGCCCGGCGGCCGCGTACTCGAACAGCGCGTCGAGCATCCGGTCGTCCCAGCGCAGCGGGCTGTTGCAGTTGATCAGCGAGATGGAGACGGGGGTCTGCTCGATCGCCGCCCGACCGCCGAAGACGATCTCGCTCATCGCGATGGTGTCCGCGGCGTTGGTCCCGGAGACGACGTTGCCCATGAAGATCTTGTCGGTCAGGGTCATCAGCGCGAGGTTCATGTCCAGGTGGCGGCTGTCCAGCGGCGCGTCGTTCGGCTCGCAGACCACCCCGCCGGCCGAGTCGAGCACCGGCGAGGTCTGCGCCAAGCGGAGGAAGTTGTGATAGTCCGCCAGCGTCCCGTCGCGGCGCACCTCGCCCTGGCGCACGAACGGGGGCCCATAGACCGCGCCGAAGACCATCGCGTCGCCGCCGATGTGGACGTTGTTCGCCGGGTTGCGCGCCTGCATGTCGAACTCCCGCGGCGCCTGGGCCACCTGCGCGAGGACGAACTCGGGGTCGAGGAAGACGGTGTTGTCGACCACCTTCTGCCCGGCCGCGCGGAACAGGTCGAGGGCCCGGTCGCTCATGAACTCGACGCCGATCTCGGTCATCAGACGCCGCCAGGCCGCGTCGAGCTGAGCCATCGCGTCTGGGGAGAGGATCTCGTAGCGAGGCATGACGTTGCGGAACATCGACACTCCACCAAGCGCTCGGGGCGGTGCCCGGTGCGGCCCGCCGGTCAGAAGAGGGTATGGCGTCGCCGCCACAGTGCGGACGGGCGTGCTTGACCCGCGCCCGGGTGTGATCCTAGCCTCATTCTGTGGAACCTCGGTTCCACAATATGGAACTTCGCATTTCGGCAGGCTGCGAGACGAGAGGAGCACGGCGATGGTGCCGACCCCTGGGGCCTCCCGCAGCGCGCACGGGACGCACCCAGGCACCCAGGGAGCCCAGCAGGGCACCCAGGCCGTCGACCGTGCGGCCCTCCTGGTCCAGCTCGTCGTCAGCGCCCCGCACCCCATGACCGCGGTCGACCTCGGTGCCCTCGCCGGTCTGCCCAAGTCGACGACGTCCCGGCTGCTCGCCGCGATGGAACGCAACGACCTGCTCGCCCGCACCGACGACGGCTCGTGGCTGCCCGGGCCGCTCTTCACCGCTTATGCCGCCGGGCCGCAGGCCGACACCCACCTCGCAGCGCTGGCCCGCCCGACCATGGAACGGCTGGGCGAGCTGACCGGCGAGGCCGTGCACCTTGCGGTCGCGCGAGCCGGCCGGGTCGAGCAGATCGCCCAGGTCGAGGCGACGTACCTGCTCGGCAGCCGCAACTGGATCGGCGTGCCCGTGCCCGCGCACGTGTCCGCGCTCGGCAAGGTCCTCCTCGCCGCCCAGGTCCTCCCGCTGCCGGCCGGCTCGCTGGACACCCCGACCGAGCACTCGATCGGCACACCGGAGGGCCTCGCCGCGCACCTGGCGTCGGTCCGCGGCCTGGGCCATGCCTCGACGGTCGACGAGCTCGAAGTCGGCCTGACCGGCGTCGCCGCCCCGGTGCTGACCGGCGGCCGCGTCGTCGCCGCGCTCGGCATCTCCGGCCCCACCG
Source organism: Actinomycetota bacterium (assembly GCA_052034115.1). Taxonomy (GTDB): domain Bacteria; phylum Actinomycetota; class Actinomycetes; order Actinomycetales; family Dermatophilaceae; genus Lutibacillus. The sequence continues at coordinate 82,362 of JBPOIZ010000005.1, read as the reverse complement.
CCCGGCTCCAGCCCCGGCTGCCCGCCGTCACGCACGTCGTCACGCAACAGGCCCGGGCGCTGTCGGCCCGACTCGGCCGTCATACCAAGGAAGGTGCCGCATGACACCCGACGAAATCCTCGCCGGCCTGTACGACCTGACCCTCGTGGGCAACGGCCCAGAGGTCCTCGCGCTGACCCATCAGGCGCTGGCGTTGCAGATGGAGCCCTCGACGCTGCTCTTCGAGGCGCTCATCCCGGCGCTGGAGGAGGTCGGCGCGCGGTTCGAGCGGGGCGACTTCTTCGTCCCGGAGATGCTCATCGCCGGTCGGGCGATGGCTGGGTCGATGGAGGTCCTGCGCCCGCTGCTCGCCGACACCGGCGTGGCGACCATCGGCAAGTTCCTCATGGGCACGGTGCAAGGCGACGTCCACGACATCGGCAAGAACCTGGTCAACATCATGCTCGAGGGCGCCGGCTTCGAGGTCATCGACCTCGGCGTCCAGGTCAAGCCGGAGAAGTTCGTCGCGGCCATCGAGGAGCACCAGCCCGACGTCGTGGGCTTCTCCGCCTTCCTCACCACGACGATGCCGATGTTCAAGGCCAATATCAACGCGCTGGAGAAGGCCGGCCTGCGTGACTCGGTCATCGTCATGGTCGGCGGCGCGCCGGTCACCCAGGAGTACGCCGATGTCGTCGGCGCCGACGGCTATGCCGCCGACGCCTCGGCCACGGTGAAGAAGGCCAAGTCCCTCCTCGACGCTCGCCGAGCGAAGGTGCTCGCATGAGCAGGTATGACGGGCCGGTCCGCGAGACGGTGCTGCGCTCGGCGACCAAGGAGGTCGTCATCGCGAGCAACCGGCCGTTCTGCATCATCGGCGAACGGATCAACCCGACGGGGCGCAAGATCTTCCAGGAGCAACTGCGCGCCGGTGATCTGTCGCTCATCGAGAAGGACGTCCGGGCCCAGGTGGCTGGCGGCGCCGACGTGCTCGACGTCAACATGGGTGTCCCGCTGACCGACGAGGCCGATCTGCTCGTCCGGGCCATCCGGCTCGTCCAGTCACTGACCGACCTGCCCATCTGCATCGACTCCTCGGTCGTCGAAGCCTTGGCGGCGGGGCTGGCGGCATACCAGGGCCGGGCCCTGGTCAACTCGGTCACCGCCGAGGACGAACGGCTCGAAGCGATCCTGCCGTTGGTCAAGAAGCACAACGCGGCCGTCATCGCGTTGCCCAACGACGCCGACGAGATCCCCATGGAGGCCGATAAGCGCGTCGAGTTGACCGAGAAGATCGTCCGGGTCGCCACCGAGGAATACGGCATCGCGATCGAGGACATCGTCATCGACCCGCTCGCCATGCCGATCGGTGCCGACTCCACCGTGGGGCGCACCGCGCTGGAGACCATCTCCCGGATCCACCAGCGGTGGGGCCTGAACATGACCTGCGGGGCGTCGAACGTCTCCTTCGGGATGCCCGGCCGGCACGCGATCAACTCGGCCTGGCTCCCCCTGGCGATGTCGGCCGGTATGACAAGCGCCATCATGGACGCCCGCACGCCACAGATCGTCGAAGCGGTGCGCGCCGCCGACCTGCTCCTCGGCAACGACGAGTGGGGCATGTCGTGGATCTCGGCCCACCGCGCCAAGCAGGCAGCACTGGCGGCCGAGGCGGCAGCGGCCGAGGCGGCAGCCGCCGCGACGACGTGACCGGGCGGGGCCCCGACACCCCCTTCGAGGACATCGTCGAGGGGCTCCACCGCGAGGGTCTGCGGCCTCCGGACCCGACCCACGAGGCCCACCACGACGGAGCCGGTCGGGTGCTGCTGTCCTTCACCCCGTCGGGCCGAAGCGTGCGCGTGCCACCCGGGGTGTCGGTCTTCGACGCGGCGTCGTGGAACGGCATCGCCATCGACTCCACCTGCGGCGGGCACGGCACGTGCCGCAAGTGCCGGGTCCGGCTCACCGACGGCACCGCGCCGATCACCCGTCACGACGTGCGCACCTTCACCCCCGAGCAGATCCGCGCGGGGTGGCGGTTGGCCTGCCTGGTCCAGGCCACTGCTGACCTGACCGTCGAGGTCCCGCCGCTGGTCACCCGGCCCAAGGCGGCCACCGTCGGGGTCGGCCGCCAGGTCATCCTGCGCCCGGCGGTGCAGAAGCGGTATGTCGAGCTGGCCGAGCCGAGCCTGGCCGACCAGCGCACCGATCTGGCGCGGCTGTTCGACGCCCTCGACGACCTCGAGCTCACCGCCGACCTGCACGCCCTGCGCGCCCTGCCCACGGCCTTGCGCCAGGGCGGCTTCGCCGTGACCGCCGTCGTCGTCGACGAGGCGCTGATCGACGTCGAGCCCGGTGACACCAGCGGGCGGGCGTTCGGCCTGGCCGTCGACCTCGGCACGACGACCGTGGTGGCCACCCTGCTCGACCTGACGACAGGCACACCGGTCGCGGTGTCCTCGATGCTCAACCAGCAACAGCCCTTCGGCGGGGACGTCATCACCCGGATCAGCGCGACGATGCTCGACCCGGCGACCGGACCCAGACTCCAGCAGGCCGCCCAACAGACCCTGCGCGATCTGACCGCCGAGGTCTGCGCTCAGGGTCAGGTCGACCCGGGCGAGGTTTATGAGGTGGCCCTGGCCGGCAACGCGACGATGACCGCGCTGCTCCTCGGGATCGACCCGGAGCCGCTGGGCGTCGCGCCCTTCGTCATGGCCACCGCCGACTGGCCGGACCTGCTCGCCACCGACCTCGGCCTGAGCCTGCACCCCGGGGCACGGGCGATGGTCTTCCCCGCCCTCGGGGCCTATGTCGGCGGCGACATCGTCGCCGGCATGCTGGCCAGCGGCATGGACCGCGACAAGCGGGTCCGCCTGTTCGTCGACGTGGGCACCAACTGCGAGATCGTCCTGACCGACGGGGAGCGCCTCGTGGCCACGGCGGCACCGGCAGGTCCAGCCTTCGAGGGCGGTGCGATCCGCTGCGGGATGCGCGCCGCCGACGGCGCCATCGAGGTGGTCCGGCTCGACCCGGCCGCAGACAACCCCGACGCCGCCGTCACCGTGGGCGTCATCGGCGCGGTCGAGCCCCAGGGCCTGTGCGGGTCGGGGTTGGTCGACGCCGTCGCCGAGCTGGTCCGGGTCGGCCTCATCGACGGGTCGGGACGGTTCGCCCCGGCCGAGGTGGCCGCCCGGACCTGCCCCGCGCTGGCCGACCGGTTGGCCGCCGTCGGGCAGGAGCGAGTCTTCGTCCTGCACCGCCATACCCCCACGGAGCCGGCCGCCGAGAGCATCTACCTGTCGCAACGCGATGTCCGCGAGCTGCAGTTCGCCAAGGCCGCCATCTCCACCGGATGGTCGCTGCTGCTCGCCGAGCTCGGCCTCGAGTCCCGCGACGTCCAGCAGGTGCTGCTCGCCGGATCGTTCGGCTCCTACCTCTCCCCCGCCTCGGCCATCCGGATCGGGCTGGTGCCCACGCTGCCGACTCTGCGCATCGTCTCGGCCGGCAACGTCGCCGGTGAGGGCGCGAAGATGGCGTTGCTCAGCTCGCGCGAACGAGCCGGTGCCCGGGCTCTGTTGGAGGAGGTGACGTATGTCGAGCTCTCCGACCGGGCCGACTTCAACGACGCCTTCGTCGACCAGCTCGCCTTCCCCGGCTGACGCCCGGCGGGACGAGCGACGAGGCGAGCGCCGGGACCGGCGGGGCCGCGTCGCGATCGTGGCCTGCGGAGCCCTGTCGACCCAGCTCGCCGAGCTTGCCGAGCAGCGGGGCTGGCCGCTCGACGTCCACCCCTTGCCGCCGCTGCTGCACAACCACCCTCGAGAGATCCCCGGGCAGGTGGCGGCCTCGGTGGAGCGCCTGCGGCCGGCCTACGAACGCGTCGTCGTCGGGTATGCCGACTGCGGGACCTACGGCGCCCTCGACGAGGTCTGCTCGCGGCTCGGTGTGGCCCGGCTGAGCGGGCTGCACTGCTATGACGTGTATGCCGGCGCCGCCGAGATACGTCGGCTGCTCGAGGAGGAACCGGGCACCTACCTGCTCACCGACTTCCTGGTCCGGTCCTTCGCTCGGGCGGTGCTCGTCGAGCTCGGGCTGGACCGCTACCCCGAGCTGCGCGATGCCTACTTCGGCCACTACACGCGGGTCGTCTGGCTCGCGCAAGACCGGGACGATCCCGAGCTCGTGGAGGCCGCGCAGGCCGCCGCAGACCGAATCCAGCTGCCGCTCACCGTGATTCCCACCAACATTTCCGGCCTGGAGACCGAGATCAGCAGCCTGACTGGCTGGCGATGAGGTGCCGCGACGGCGTGCTCACATGCCGTCAAGCAGCGATCGGCGCCAGGCCTCTGCGGCGGCGACTTGGTTGAAGGTGAAGATGTGCAACCCGGCGATGGCGCCCTGGGGGTCCGCCGCCTTGCCAACGACCGAGATGAACCGCTCGGGCGAGTAGCCGGGCTGGACGATCCGGGTCAGGGTCCGGCGCTGTTTGGTGAGGAAACGAATCGAGTCGCCGACGCCGATCCGGGTGCCCATGGCGACGAGCTTGGCCGTCTCGACCGGCCCCGGCACTCCGACGAGCACCGGCAGCTGGACCCCGCGGGCCCGCAGCCGCTGCACCCACGCCACGACCAGCCTGGGGTCGAAGGTCATGTTCGACACGATGTGGGTGGCGACGTGCCGCTTGTCCCACATCGCCTGGATCGTCACGTCGTCGTGGATCGAAGGGTGCGACTCCGGGTAGCCGGTGATCCCGATCTGGGTGAACGGGTGATCGAGGTCCCGCAGGTCGCTGAGCAGGTCCAGCGAGCTGCGATAGTCACCGACCGCGTCGGCATCCCCGCCGGGCACGAAGACCGAGTGGATGTCCGCCTCGCGCAGCCGGGCCACGATGTCGCCCAGTTCGCTTCGTCCGCTGACCATTCGGGCCGCGACGTGCGGCACGACGTCATACCCGGCCGCCCGGAACCGGACGGCCTGGTCCAGCGTGACCGACAGCGGTTTGGCCGGTGAGGCGGTCACGGTCAGCGTCACCGACGTGGGGACCGACTCGAGCACCGCCGCCTCGATGCGGGGGGTCGGCAGCACCTCATAGCGGGCGGCCTCCAGCAGCCGCACCGCCTCTGGAGCCAATCTGTTGCGAATGATGCATCTCGATTCGTCATACGCACCGAAGTTCCCAGAGTCTAGGGGCGAGGGTGCAGCGCGACAAGAGCCGTCCTAGCGCAGGACCGAGTCGGTGACCTCGCCGACGAGCACTTCGATGACGTCCTCCAAGAAGACCACCCCGGTGACCGCACCGGCCGGGCCGACGACGCGGGCCAGGTGCGCGCCGGTCCGTTGCATCACCGCAAGGACCTCTTCGACCTGCGCCTGCGGCCCGACCGTGGCAAGTCTGCGGAACCGCTGCAAGGGCACCGGCTCGGTGTATTTCTCCGCCCCGGCATCCAGGACGTCCTTCAGATGCAGGTATGCGGCCACTTCCCCCGTGGCGTCGGTGACCGGGTAGCGGGAGAAGCCGTGCCGGGCGACGAGCCGTTCGATCTGCTGCGGGGTCGTCTCCTCACCGACCGTCACCAGGTCGGCCAACGGCACCGCGACGTCCGCGGCCACCTTGTCGCTGAACTCCAGGGAACTGCGCACCAGCCCGGTGTCGGCCTCCTCCAACAGGCCCTCCTCGCGGCTGGCCGCGACGATGTGCGCGACCTCGTCGGCGGTGAAGGTCGAGGTGATCTCGTCCTTCGGCTCGATCCCGAGCCATCGCACGATGGTCTTGGCGAGCCACGCCATGAGCCGGACCAGCGGCCCGAGCGCCCGGGACACCCAGAGCAGGGCAGGGACGAGGACCAACGCCGAGCGCTCCGGTCCGGCAATCGCCAGGTTCTTGGGGATCATCTCGCCGACAACGACGTGCAGGTAGACCACGACGAGCAGCGCAGCGGCGAGGGCAGCGGCACTGGCCCACACCTGCGGCAGACCGAACCGCTCGAAGACCGGGACGAAGAGATGATGCAGCGCGACCTCGGCCAGCGCGCCGAGCCCCACCGAACACACCGTGATGCCGAGTTGGGCGGTCGCGAGCATCGAGCCCATCTGCTCCATCGCGTCCAGACAGGTGCGCGCCCGGCGACTGCCCGCGGCGGCCAGCGGCTCCAGTGCCGAGCGACGCGCAGCCATGGCGGCGAACTCCGCGCCGACGAAGAAGGCGTTGGCGAGCAGCAGGCCGAGCGAGATCCACAGGGCGGCGCTGGTGCTCATCGCGTCGCCGCCTCGTCGGCGGCCACCGGCAGGAAGAGCACCCGCTCGACCCGCCGCCCGTCCATCGCCACGACCTGGATGGTCCACCCCGGTATGGCGACCGCGTCGCCGACCGCGGGGATCCGCCCCAGCGCCGCCATGACGAAGCCGCCGATCGTCTCGTAGTGGATCCCGTCCGGCACCAGAGCCCCCAGGGCGTTGCGCACCTCGTCGGGTCGCCACTGGCCGGGCAGCGCCCAGGCACCGTCCTGGAGTGCCTGACCGGCCGGCCGGGCGACATCGTGCTCGTCACTGACATCGCCGACGAGTTCCTCGACGACGTCCTCCAGGGACACCACCCCGGAGGTCCCACCATGCTCGTCGACGACCACGGCCAGCTGTAGTCCACTGTCGCGCAGTTGCACCAGGAGCGGGTGCAGCCGGATCGTCTCCGGCACGAGCAGCGCGGGATCCATGAGGGCCGACACCGGCACCTTGCCCCGCCGCGCGACGGGGACGGCCACCGCACGCTTGAGATGGACGATGCCGTCGACGTCGTCCCAGTCCTCGTCCAGGACGGGAAACCGGGACAGCCCGCTCTCCCGCGCCAGGTCGATGAGGTCGGCCGCGGTCGCCGTGCGTTCGACGGCCACGCACTGCGGGCGCGGGGTCATGACGTCGAGGGCAGTCCGATCACCGAAGTCGAGGGAGCGCGTGAGCAGCCGGGCGGTGTCTTCGTCGAGGACCCCGGCCGCTGCCGAGCGGCGCACCAGACTGGCCAGTTCCTGCGGCGTCCGGGCCCCGGAGAGCTCCTCCTGCGGCTCGATGCCGACGCCACGCAACGCCGCGTTCGCCGAGCCGTTGAGGACGGCGATGAGCGGGCGGGCCAGTGTGGAGAAGATCCGCACCGGTCCGGCCACCACCTTGGCGGTCGGCAGCGGGGCCGAGATCCCGAGGAACTGCGGGACGAGCTCGCCGATGACCATGGAGAAGACGGTGGCGAGCAACAGCGCGGCGACCGCGGTCACGGTGGCCACGATGCCTTCCGACCAGCCCAGACCCGCCAGCGCCCGCGTCAGCAGGGCACCGATCGAGGGCTGCGCGAGGAAGCCGACCACCAGGGTGGTCAGGGTGATCCCCACCTGGGCGGCCGACAGCTGGGTGGACAGCTGCCGCAGCGAGGTCAGGACGCTGCCGGCCCGCGCGTCGCCCTCGTCGTACACCCGCTGGACCGCTGGCCGGTCGAGCGCGACGAGGGAGAACTCCGCTGCGACGAAGACCGACGTCCCCAGGGTCAGGGCCGTGGCCAGGGCGAGGTAGAGCCACTCGGTCATGGTCGGGACATCCTATGAGGTCGGCGCGGCTCGCACCGCCGCATGGATCCTCTCCCCCGCGCGACGGAACCGGCCGGTCATCGCCTCGGCGGAGGCAACCGCCCCGAGCGGATGTTTGGATGGAGGCATGACGGACTTCCCCATCCAGACCCAAGGTCTGACGAAACGGTTCGGCAGCTTCGCCGCTGTCGAGGGTCTGGACCTGGCGGTGCAGCCCGGCCGCGTCACCGGCTTCCTCGGCCCGAACGGCGCCGGAAAGACCACCACCTTGCGGATGATCCTCGGTCTGGTCCGTCCGACGTCGGGCAGCTCGACGATCGGCGGCGTGCCCTATGTCGAGCTGCGCCGCCCGCTCAGCGTGGTAGGTGCCGCACTCGAGGCGACGAGCTTCCACCCTGGCCGTTCGGGTCGGGACCACCTGCGGGTGCTTGCCGCGGCGGCCGACATACCGGATTCGCGGGTCGATGAGTTGCTCGAGCTGGTCGGCATCCCCGCGGCGGCGCGCAAGCGCGCCGGAGAGTACTCGATGGGTATGCGTCAACGGCTCGGGCTGGCCGCTGCACTGCTCGGCGACCCCCGGGTCCTCGTCCTGGACGAGCCGTCGAACGGGTTGGACCCAGAGGGCATCCGCTGGCTGCGTGGTGTGCTGCGCATGCTGGCCGACCAAGGCCGCACGGTTCTCGTCTCGAGCCACCTGCTGTCCGAGGTCGACCAGATGGCCGATGACGTGGCGATCATCGCCAACGGCCGCCTGGTCGCGGCCGGCTCGGTCGAGTCCCTGCGCGGCGCACCGACCGCGCAGGTTCGCACGAGTCGGCCGGCCGCGCTGGCCGAGGCGCTGCACGCCCACGGGATCGACACGTCGCCCGACAGTGGCGACGGCACGCTCCTCGTCCACTCCAGCGACCTGGTCCAGATCGGCGACCTCGCCCTGGCCGCCGGCATACCGATCTACGGGCTGACCCCCCGGCGCGCGGCGCTCGAGGAGCTCTACTTCACCGTGACGACCCAGCACGCCGACCGCAACCGGTCTGCCGCGCACACCCCGGAGGCCTGACATGGTCGGCATCGTCCGTTCCGAACTGCTCAAGATCTTCACCACCCGCATGTGGTGGGGCATGGCGATCGGCACCCTGCTGGCCGGCGGGGGCTTCGCCGCCCTGTGGGCATGGGGCCTGCACAGCGGGGGTATGGCCGAGACCGCCGACGGTCGCACCCTGCCGGTGAGCGACCTCATGCTCGCGCGCTCGGTCTACACCGGCGGCGTGCAGATCGCCTACCTGCTCACCTTGGTCATCGGTGTGCTGTGCGTCGGCGCCGAATATCGCCACAAGACGATCTCGGCGACGCTGCTCGCAACGCCGAAGCGGTGGCGCGTCATGCTCGGCAAGGTCCTGGCCCTGCTCCTCGTCGGCGTGTTCTACGGCCTCATCTCGCTCGCCGGTTCGGTCGGCGTCGGCGCACTGATGCTCAACGGGTATGGCGTGAGCCCCTTCCCGGCCGGGATCTGGCGCACCCTGGCCCTGGCCCTGCTCGTCCTGGGCCTGTGGGCGCTCATCGGTCTCGGTGCCGGCATCCTGATCCCCAACCAGCTCGCGGCGCTGCTCATCTCGGTGGGGTTCGCCTGGATCGTCGAGCCCATCCTCGGCCTCATCCTCGTCTTCCAGTCGTGGGGACCTGCATTCGCCAAGTTCCTCCCCGGTATGGCGTCGAGCGCGACGACCGAGGCCGTCGACATGACCTCCGGCATGGGCGAACGGCTGTCCTGGTGGGCGGCCGCCTTGGTCCTGGCCGGGTACGCAGCGTTCATGAGCGGACTCGGCACCTGGCTGACGAGTCGCCGGGACGTCGGCTGAACCGAGCCCCCGGACCACGGACGCCCGGGCTGGGGACCCGGCACGCGGCGATAGTCTTGGACCCGTCCTTCCCGCGCCCTGCGGTCGATGTCGACGCGAAAGAGGCCAGACGTGCCCGACCCACAGACCAGCGACACGATGGCGGCATTCGGCCCGAACGAGTGGTTCGTCGACGAGCTCTACGAACAGTTCCTCGCCGACCGCACGCAGGTCGACCCGGCCTGGTGGGACTTCTTCGAGGGCTACCGCCCCGGCAACAAGTACCTCTCCGGCGCCAGTGCGCCCACGCCGGCCCAGGCCACCGCGGCCGACGCCCCGCCGACCGCCGCCCCCACGGCTCCCGCTACCGCCGCGGTTCCTGGTGCCCCCACGGCTCCGGCGACGACCGCCCCGGCCAGTGCCCCGGCCACCGCCCCGGCCAGTGCCCCGACGGCAGCCGCTGCCCCGGCTGCGATGCCCGCCACGACGCCAGGAGCAGCTGCCGCGGCGCCACCGACCCCGGGTGCCGTCACGACCCTGCGCGGTCCTGCCGCCCGGGTCGTGACGAACATGGAGGCCTCGCTCGCCGTCCCCACCGCCACCAGCGTGCGCTCGGTGCCGGCCAAGCTGCTCATCGACAACCGTGTCGTCATCAACAACCACCTGCGTCGCACGCGGGGCGGCAAGGTGTCCTTCACGCACATCATCGGCTACGCCCTGGTCAAGGCATTGCGGGTGCTACCCGCCATGAACGACGCATACGCCGAGATCGACGGAAAGCCGTCGGTCGTTCGCCCGGAGCGCGTCAACCTCGGCCTGGCCATCGACATCGCCAAGCCCGATGGCACCCGGCAGCTACTCGTCCCGTCGATCAAGGCCGCCGACACGATGACGTTCGGTGCGTTCTGGTCGGCATACGAGGAGATCGTGCGCAAGGCGCGCACCGGGAAACTGACCGTCGAGGACTTCCAGGGCACCACGATCTCGCTGACCAACCCGGGCACCATCGGCACCGTCCACTCGGTGCCCCGCCTCATGCCGGGCCAGGGCACGATCATCGGCGTCGGCGCGATGGAGTACCCGGCCGAATGGCAGGGCGCCAGCACCGAGACGCTGAACCGCAACGCCGTGAGCAAGATCCTCACGCTCACCTCGACCTACGACCACCGGATCATCCAGGGCGCCCAGAGCGGCGACTTCCTGCGCATCGTCCACCAGCTCCTCCTCGGCGAGGAGGGGTTCTACGACGAGATCTTCGAGACGCTGGCCATCCCCTATGAGCCCGTTCGGTGGGTCCAGGACATCTCGGCAACCCACGACGACGACATCAACAAGGTCGCCCGCGTGCAGGAGCTCATCCACGCCTACCGGGTCCGGGGCCACCTCATGGCCGACACCGACCCGCTGGAATACCACCAGCGTCGACACCCGGACCTCGATGTCACCAGCCACGGGCTGACCTTGTGGGACCTCGACCGCCACTTCGCCACGGGCGGCTTCGGCGGCGAGTCCTTCCTCAAACTGCGCAAGATCCTCGGGATCCTGCGCGACTCCTACTGCCGCACGGTCGGCATCGAGTACATGCACATCCAGGACCCGGACCAGCGGCGATGGATCCAGCAGCGGGTCGAGGTGCCGCACGAGAAGCCCAGCCGCGAGGAGCAGATGCGGATCCTGCGCCGGCTCAACGCGGCGGAGGCCTTCGAGACCTTCCTGCAGACCAAGTTCGTCGGCCAGAAGCGGTTCTCCCTCGAGGGCGGCGAGTCGGTCATCGCGCTGCTCGACATGATCCTCGTGCACGCCGCCGAGGACGCACTGGACGAGGTCTGCATCGGGATGCCGCACCGCGGTCGGCTCAACGTCCTGGCGAACATCGCCGGCAAGTCCTATGCGCAGATCTTCCGGGAGTTCGAGGGCAAGGCGGACCCCAACTCCGTGCAGGGCTCCGGGGATGTCAAGTACCACCTGGGCACCGAGGGTGAGTTCGTCTCCGAGGCCGGCGCACGCACGAAGGTCTACCTGGCCGCGAACCCCTCGCACCTGGAGGCCGTCGACCCGGTCCTGACCGGAATCGTCCGGGCCAAGCAGGACCGTCTCGACCTCGGTGGTGAGGCCTTCACGGTCCTGCCGATCCTGCTGCACGGGGATGCGGCCTTCGCCGGACAGGGGGTCGTCGCCGAGACGCTCCAGCAATCCCAGCTGCGCGGCTACCGCACCGGGGGCACCATCCACGTGGTCATCAACAACCAGGTGGGCTTCACCACGGCACCGTCGTCGTCCCGGTCGTCGGTCTACTCCACCGATGTCGCCAGGATGATCCAGGCCCCGATCTTCCACGTCAACGGTGACGATCCCGAGGCCTGCGTGCGGGTCGCCGCGATGGCCTACGAGTTCCGGCAGGAGTTCCACAAGGACGTCGTCGTCGACATGGTGTGCTACCGCCGCCGCGGCCACAACGAGGGCGATGACCCGTCGATGACCCAGCCGCTGATGTATCGCCTCATCGAGGCCAAGCGCAGCGTCCGCAAGCTCTACACCGAGGCCCTCGTCGGCCGGGGCGACATCTCCATCGAGGACGCCGAAGCAGCGCTTCGCGACTACCAGCGCAAGTTGGAGACCGTCTTCATCGAGTCCCGTGATGCGGCCAAGCCACACTCCGACCACGAGACCGACGTGGGGGACGAAGGCACCGACGCGGAGGGGCACGGCGGGCTCGGCAAGCCGTCCGCCCAGGTCGCCGACCAGCCCGCCCGAGCCGTGGCACCGACGCAGACGGCGATCTCGGCGCAGACCCTGCAGCACATCGGCGATGCCTTCGTCGCCGTGCCCGAAGGGTTCACTGTCCACCCCAAGCTGCGCCAACTGCTCGACCGGCGGGCCGCCATGGTGCGTGACGGGGGCATCGACTGGGGCATGGGCGAGCTCATCGCCATCGGCTCGCTGCTCATGGAGGGCACGCCGGTCCGCTTGGCGGGACAGGACTCACGGCGCGGCACCTTCGTGCAGCGGCATGCCGTCCTCATCGACAAGAACACCGCCGCAGAATGGTCTCCGCTGACCGCCCTTTCCCCCGACCAGGGCAAGTTCTGGGTCTACGACTCGCTGCTGTCCGAGTATGCCGCGATGGGTTTCGAGTACGGCTACTCGGTCGAACGCCCCGACGCCCTGGTCATGTGGGAGGCCCAGTTCGGTGACTTCGCCGACGGTGCCCAGACGATCATCGACGAGTTCGTCTCGTCCTCGGAACAGAAGTGGGGCCAGCGCTCCTCCGTGGTGCTCCTCCTGCCGCACGGTTACGAGGGGCAGGGGCCGGACCACAGCTCGGCGCGCATCGAGCGCTACCTCCAGTTGTGCGCCCAGGAGAACATGACCGTCGCCTATCCTTCGACTCCGGCGTCCTACTTCCACCTGTTGCGACGTCAGGCCTACGCCCGCCCGCGCCGGCCACTCATCGTGTTCACCCCCAAGTCCATGCTGCGCCTCAAGGCCGCCTCCAGCGCCCCCGATGACTTCACGACGGGCACCTTCCGCCCGGTGCTGCCGGACCGGATGACGCTGGACGGCGGCGCCGTGACCCGGGTGGTCCTGTGCTCCGGCAAGGTCGTCTATGACCTGGAGGCCGAGCGAGCGACGCGCGGCGACACGACCACGGCGATCCTGCGAGTCGAGCAGCTGCACCCGGTGCCGGGGGCGGAGCTGGCCGATGCGGTATCGGCATACCCGAACGCCGAACTGGTGTGGGTGCAGGACGAGCCGCGCAACCAGGGCGCCTGGCCCTTCATGGCCCTCAACCTGCCCGAGGCGCTGGCCGAGCTGGGCGAGCACCGACCGCTGCGGGTGGTGGCTCGCAGGGCCTCGGCGTCACCGGCCACCGGCTCGCACAAGAAGCACGAGGCCGAACAGGTCGAGCTCATCGCCGCCGCCTTCAACCGCTGACCGGACATGTACTTCACCGACCGGGGCATCGAGGAGCTGGCCGAGCGACGCGGCGAGGACCAGGTGAGCCTGGCCTGGATCGCCGACCAGTTGCGCGTCTTCGTCGACCTCCACCCTGAGCACGAGATACCTATCGAGCGGCTGGCGACCTGGCTCGCCCGCCTCGACGACGAGGACGAGTGAGCCGATGACCGACCAGGTGCTTTTGCCCCGCGACCCGGTCGCACGACGCGAAGTGGTGGTCTGCTTCGTCGGTGCGTCCCTGGTGGCGGGTATCGGCGATCCGAAGGCGCTCGGCTGGGTGGGGCGAGTGGTCGCGCGCAGCCAGAGCGACGAGATGCAGGTCACGGCATACAACCTCGGTGTCCGGGGACAGGGCACCGGTGACGTCGCCGGCCGATGGCGTGCGGAGACCGCCATCCGTTGGCGCACCGGCGCGGACCGACGGCTCGTCATCCAAGCCGGTGGGGCCGACCTGCATTTCGGGACGTCACTGGCCCGAACCAAACTCCATCTGGCCAACGTGCTCGATGACGCGGTGGCCGCCGGGATCGCGCCGCTGGTCGTCGGGGTCACCCCGGTGCTCGATGAGCCCACCAACGACCACCTGGCTGTCCTGTCCGAGGCGCAGGCGGACGTGTGCGGGCGACGCGGCATCCCGTATGTCGACTGCTTCCGTGCCATGCGCGGGCACGAGCAATGGGCCCCCGACCTTCGCGACGATGGCGTTCACCCAGGCCAAGTCGGGTATGGGCTCATTGCCTGGCTGGTCCTGCACCACGGCTGGGAGGCCTGGCTGCGCGGCTGAGCCGCCCAGCGGCGAGCGCAGCCCAGCGCTGACCGCGGCGATGCACTCAGCCGACGTCTGCCGGATCGGACGACATCGCCAGCGCGCCGAGCACCAACGGCACCAGGGTCGCGACCACCCCGACAGCCAGGCGTGGCTGTTCGCTTTGCGCCATGGTGATGGCCACCGGGACCAGGAGGGCTCCCCACACCAGCGCCGGGGTCCGCCCGCGGCGATCCGCTCGCCACAGCGCCGCGGCGAGCACGCCGAGCCCGATGCCCGTCACCAGGATGAGCAGGCCCCCCGACATCCCCCGGACGGCGTCCGAGGACTGACCGGTGAGGGTCCCCAGGACGAAGTAGCCGCCGAAGACCAGCAGGACGAGTGCCTGCAGGCCGGCAGCGACAGCTCCGACGCGGTTCACGAAGCCCACCCTACCGAGGGCCGGGTCGGGCTATACTTCCTCACGCACCACGTTCGTCCCGGGGTCGGAGCCGCCAACGGGGTGGCCCCCAGGGACTGTGATTCCAGTGGCATCTGTGCCACGAGTGTTGCGTGCGACCTGGTGAGCCATCACACTTGGTCGTCGGCGGAACATCCGGGTTGTCCCGGGCGTTCTCCCACGGACCACACCTGAGCGAACGCGGTCAGCCGGCAGGGGACGATGCCGGTCACCGACGACGAGTTATGCAACCGAGGAGCTGGATCACATGGACTGGCGCGATCGTGCAGCGTGCCTGGACGTAGACCCGGAGCTCTTCTTCCCGATCGGGAACACCGGCCCGGCGCTCGCCCAGATCGACGAGGCCAAGGCGGTATGCCGCGCCTGCCCGGTCATCGACACCTGCCTGAAGTGGGCGATCGAGACCGGTCAGGACGCCGGTGTCTGGGGTGGCCTCTCCGAGGACGAACGGCGCACGCTCAAGCGGCGCAACGCCCGGGCCCGCCGCGCCGGCTGACGCGACCCCGCCGAGGGGTCGGCTGACGCAACCCCGCCGAGGGGTCGGCTAGGCGCCACTGGGCAGCGAGCGCAGGGTGGCCAGGCACCGCACGGTGGTCCCCGACGGGACCCCACGTTCCCACGTGATGGACCCTTGAAGATCGCCGACGAGCGAGCGGACGATCTGCATGCCCAGGCCGGACGACGGCTCGTCCAGTCCCTCCGGCCAGCTCACCCCGTCGTCGCTGACGATCAGCTGGACGACCTCGTCGGAGCCCTCCTTGGTGCGCTCGACCCCCAGGTGCACCGCCCCGCCGCGACCCTGCATCCCGTGCTCGACGGCGTTCTGGACCAGCTCGCTGACGATCATCGCCAGGTTCGTCGCGTCCTCGGCGCGGACCCGGCCGAAGGAACCCGAGCGGCTCCAGCGGACCGCGGCCTCGCCGGCTGCCACGTCGAGCACCGCGGCCACTGCCACATCGATCACTCCGTCGAGCTGGACCGTCTCGTCCACCGACGTCGAGAGCATGTCGTGGACAACGGCGATGGTCCCGACCCGCCGGACGGCCTCCTCCAACGCTCCACGAGCGTCCGCGCTGGGCATGCGCCGTGCCTGCATCCGCAGCAGCGCGGCCACCGACTGGAGGTTGTTCTTCACCCGGTGGTGAATCTCCCGGATCGTCGCCTCACGGGTCAGGAGTTGCTGCTCCCGTCGGCGCAGCTCCGAAACGTCACGGACCAGGACGATGGCCCCTACCCGCTCCCCCGACTCGGACAACGGGATGGCGCGCAGTGAGATCTCGGCGCCGCGCGAGGACACTTCGGTGCGCCACGGCTGCCGCCCGGTGAGGACCAGTGGCAGACCCTCGTCGATCGGGGACCGTTCCTGCAGCACGCCGGTCACGACGGCGGCCAGGGACGCCCCGACGATGCCGCCGGCATACCCGAGCCGGTGGATGACCGACACCGCGTTCGGGCTGGCGTAGAGGATGACACCCTCGACATCGAGGCGCATCATGCCGTCACCGACGCGCGGGGCTCCTCGACGCAGCCCCGTGGGTGCCGAGGCGAACGGGTAGTCGCCGCGTTGGATCATCCGCACGAGGATGTCCGCCGAGGACAGATACGACAGTTCCAGCCTGCTCGGGGTGCGGATCGTCGCCAGGTTGGTATGCCGGGTCAGCACCGCGAGCACGGTGCCCCGGGGGGCGACCGGGATGGCATCCTCGCGGACGATCTGATCACCGCGCCCCGCGTGCGTCGTCCGCACGATGCGCTGACCGGCCGAGGTCTGCTCCAGCAGGTGTGAGCGGTCGACCGCGGCGACCTGTCCGACCTGGTCGTCGACGAAGAACATCGGCCCGGTCGTCGGGCGCACGTGCGCGGCGGCCAGCCAGCTGCCGTCATCCGCCCGGATCCACAGCACCAGGTCGGCGAACGATAGGTCGGCGACGAGCTGCCAGTCGCCGACGAGCAGGTGGAGCCACTCGATGGCTTCCGGGCGCAACGAGGTCGCGACGCGGAGCACCTCGGTCAGCGTGGGCACGCTGAGCAGACTAACCCGCGCGACGCCGCACAGCTCAGCCGGTGACCGCCCCGCCCCGGACGACCCCGCGCAGCGTGCGCAGGGCGACCGACAGCGCGGCGATCCCCGGCGTGTCGAGGCTGCGCACGGCGTCCAGCGCGGTCGTCGCCCGCCCCACCGAGTCGGCGTTGGCCTTCAGCCAGGTAGCGAATCGCGCAGTCGGCTTGGCACCGGCCGCGCTGGCGTCGAGGACCGAGTGGGTCAGCTGCTCCAACACGGCATACAGGTCATCGCGCATGGCACCGCGGGCCAGTGAGTCCCAGGGGTCCTCACGCGGCAGAGCGGTGACCCGGGTCAGCATCTCATCGATGCCGAAGTGCTCGGAGGTGGTGAAGTAGACGTCGGCAACCTGGCGTGGATCGGTGCCCGTCTCCAGCGAGAGCTCGACGATGTCGAGCAACGAGAACTGATCCAGGAGCGCGGCCGAGCGGTGCGCCATCTCTTTCGGGACGCCGGCCTTGTGCAGGGCGACCGCGCGCGCCTCCATCCGACGCCGTTCGGCCCCCTGGAGGATCTGCGGCATCGACGCGCCGAGCTCCTGGACGGTGGCGGCGAAGCGGTCCACCTCACGGGCCACCTCGAGCTGGGTCGGTCGGGCGACGAGGAACCATCGGGTGGCACGGTCGAGCAGGCGGCGGAACTCCAGGTAGAGCTCGGTCTGCGTCGCCGTGGAGATCACGTTGTCGAGCGCCTCGACGGCCTGGACGTAGTCGGTCAGGCCGAAGACCTCACGGCTGACGACGAACGCCCGCGCCACCTGATCCATCCGCGCCCCGGTCTCCTCCATCGCCCGGAAGGCGAAGGTGATGCCGCCCCGGTTGACCATGGAGTTGGCGACCGCGTTGGTGACGATCTCCCGCTTGAGCGGATGCCCGGCCAGATGCTCGGCGTACTGCTCCCGGATGGGTGCCGGGAAGTAGTCGACGAGGGTCTGGTGGAACCACGCGTCGTCCGGCAGGTCGCTGGCCAGGATGCCGGCCTTGAGCGCGAGCTTGCTGTAGGCGACCAGGACGGAGAACTCCGGCGAGGTCAACCCGCGCCCGGCGGCGTGTCGCTTGGCCAGATCCGCCGTCGTGGGCAGGAACTCCAGACCCCGGTCGAGGTCACCGTTCTCCTCGAGGTACTGCAGCAGGCGGGTGTGCACCGGGACCATCTCGTACTGCTGGGCCCGGGCATTGCCGAGCAGGACATTCTGCTCGTAGTTGTCCCGGAGCACCTGGTGGGCCACCTCGTCCGTCATCGAGGCCAGCACGGTGTTGCGCTGTTTGAGGGTCAGGTCCCCCTCGCGCACCATCTCGCTGAGCAGGATCTTGATGTTGACCTCGTGGTCGGAGGTGTCCACGCCGGCCGAGTTGTCGATGGCGTCGGTGTTGATGCGCACCCCGGCCAGGGCCGCCTCGATGCGACCGAGCTGGCTGCAGCCGAGGTTGCCGCCTTCGCCGACCACCTTGACGCGCAACTGGTCGCCGTTGACCCGGATGGCATCGTTGGCGCGATCGCCGATGTCGGTGTGGGACTCGGTCGAGGCCTTGACGTAGGTGCCGATGCCGCCGTTCCACAACAGGTCCACCGGGGCGAGCAGGATCGCGTGGATGAGCTCCGCCGGGGTCATCCGGGACACCGACGCGTCCAGGTCCAGTGCCCGCGCCATCTGCTCGGTGACGGCGATCGACTTGGCCGAGCGGGGGAAGACACCACCACCGGCGCTGATCAGCGACTGGTCGTAGTCGCCCCACGAAGAGCGCGGCAGGTCGAACAGCCGGCGCCGCTCGCGGAACGAGGTGGCCGCATCGGGGGTCGGGTCGACGAACACGTGCCGGTGGTCGAAGGCGGCGACCAGCCGGATGTGCTCGGACAGCAGCATCCCGTTGCCGAACACATCGCCGCTCATGTCGCCGACGCCGACGCAGGTGAAGTCCTGCGACTGGGTGTCGTGGCCCATCTCGCGGAAGTGCCGCTTGACCGACTCCCAGGCACCTTTGGCGGTGATCCCCATGGCCTTGTGGTCGTAGCCGGCCGACCCTCCCGAGGCGAAGGCGTCGTCGAGCCAGAACCCGTAGTCCTGCGCCTTGCGGTTGGCGATGTCGGAGAACGTCGCGGTGCCCTTGTCGGCCGCGACGACGAGGTAGGGGTCCTCCTCGTCGTGACGCACGACCCGCGGGGGCGCCACGATCTCGCCGGAGACCCGGTTGTCGGTCAGGTCGAGCAGCGCCGAGATGAAGACCTGGTATGACGCCACGCCCTCGGCGAGCCAGGCATCGCGGTCCACGGCCGGATCGGGCAGCGCCTTCGGGAAGAAGCCACCCTTACTGCCGGTGGGGACGATGACCGCGTTCTTGACCATCTGCGCCTTGACCAGGCCGAGGATCTCGGTGCGGAAGTCCTCACGGCGGTCGGACCAGCGCAACCCGCCTCGGGCCACCTTGCCGAAGCGCAGGTGGACACCCTCGACGCGCGGGCTGTAGACCCATATCTCGAACTTCGGTCGCGGTGCGGGCAGATCGGGGACCTTCGTCGGGTCCAGTTTGATGCTCACCGACGGCTTGGGAGCACCGTCGGCGCCGACCTGGAAGTAGTTCGTCCGCAGCCCGGCCTGGATCACCCCGAGAATGGCCCGGATGATCCGGTCGTGGTCGAGGCTGGTCACCGCGTCGAGCGCGGTGAGGATGTCGCCGACGACCTGCTCCTCTGCCGCGGCCCGGGCCTGGCCCGCCGCGCTGTCGGCCCCCGCGGCACCGTCATACCGGTCCGGGTCGAACCGGGTGAGGAAGAGCTCGACCAGCGAGCGGGCGATGCCGGCGTGGGTGACCAGCGCGGACTGGACATACTCCGGCGAGAAGGTCGAGCCGGTCTGTCGCAGGTACTTCGAGGCCGCACGCAGGATGACCACCTCGCGGTGGGTCAGGCCGGCGGCGAGCACCAGGGCGTTGAAGCCGTCCGACTCGACCTGCTCGGACCACACGGCGTGCACCGCATCCTGGAACAGGGTGCGGACGTCGTCGCGTCGCTCGATCCCTCCCCAGACCTCGGCCGAGGCGGCGCGCAGCCCGAAGTCGTAGATCTGGATGGAGCGCCCGTCGGCGGCGGTGACGACATACGGGCGCTCGTCGACGACCTCGACGCCCAGGTCGGTGAAGACCGGAAGGACTCGGGTCAAGAGCAGCTCACCGCTGCGGTAGAGCTTGAACCGGCGCTCCTCGGGCGCGCTGCCGTGGGTCTGGTAGAGGTTGAAGGCGCTGTCGTCCGGGCCCAGATCGTCGACGGTCTTGAGGTCGAAGACCGCGGCCCGCGGTGAGAAGTCCTCCTTGTAGGCCTCCGGGAAGGCAGCGGCATACCGAGCCGCGAGGCGCGCCGAACCCTCTTCGCCCAACTCTGCGTGCATCGCGTCGACGAGGTCCTCGTCCCACGTGCGGGTGGCGTTGACGATGTCCTGTTCGAGGCCGGCCGGGTCGACGTCGGGCACCCGCTCCCCTGCGGCAACGCGCACGACATAGTGGAGTCGGGCCAGCGATAGTTCGGAGACCCGGGTGGTGTCCTCCACGCTGACGCCGTGGAAGGCGTCCTTGAGGATCTTCTCGATGCGCAGCCGGACTGTGGTGTTGTAGCGATCCCTCGGGATGTAGACCAGGCAGGACATGAACCGGCCGTAGTCGTCCTTGCGGAGGAACAGCCGGGTCCGGCGCCGCTCGTGGACCTGCGTGATGGACGTCGTCACCGTGAGCAGCTGCTCGACATCGGTCTGGAAGAGCTCCTCACGCGGGTAGGTCTCCAGGACCTGGATGATGTCCTTGCCCGAGTGGCTCTCGGCGGTGAACCCGGCGCGAGCGAGCACCTGGCGGGCGCGCTCGCCGATGATGGGTATGTCGAGTACCGAGGCGTGGAACGCGCTGAGGGCATAGAGCCCCAGGAAGCGCAGCTCGCCGGTCACCTCGCCGCGGTCGTCGAAGGTCTTGACGCCGACGTAGTCGAGGTAGACCGGCCGGTGGACGGTCGCTTTGGTGTTGGCCTTGGTGAGGATGAGCAGTGACTTCTCGCGCGCCTTGGCCTGGGCCTCGGGCGTCATCCGGGAGAACGACCCGCTGCGCTGCTGGTCGTAGCGCAGCAGACCGAGCCCGGTGCCCTGCACCGGATGCAAGGCGTCCCCTCGGCCCTCACCCTCGTCGACGAGGGCGTACTGGCGATGCCCGAGGAAGGTGAAATGGTTGTCGGCCATCCACTCGAGGAAGTCGGCCACCCCGTCGGACTCATCAGCCGGGATGCCCACGGGCGGGTTCGCGCGCAGGTCGGCGGCCATCCGAACACACTGCTCACGCATTTTCGGCCAGTCCTCGACAGAGGCCCGCACATCCTCGAGCACCGAGCGCAGCGCATCGGCCAGAGCCTCGCGGTCCCCGGCCTTGCCGATCCGATCGACCTCGAGGTAGATCCAGGACTCGCGAACGTGCTCGTGATCCCCGGGCGCCACCTCGTCGCGGTCCGGCAGGTCGACGAGCCGCCCGGTCGCGTCCCGCTCGACGACGACGAGCGGGTGAACCAGCAGATGAACCCCCATGCCCTGCCCGGTCACGGCGGCCGTCACCGAGTCGACGAGGAACGGCATGTCGTCGGTGACGATCTGGACCACCGTGTGCTCGGTGCGCCACCCCTCGGCCGAGACCGACGGGTTGAGCACGGCCACATTGGCCGTCCCGAGCGGCCGCACCTCGGCGAGCTCCTTGTGCGAGACCAGCGCCCCGTACAGGTCCTCGGCACCTCGCGCCAGCAGGTCCTCAGAGGCCACATGCCGGTAATAGCGGTGCAGCAGCGCGCCAAGGCGCGTGCCCTTTCCCCGATCGGCGAAACCCACGGCCTCCTGCAGATGGTTGGCCCGGGACTTCTCCACGACAGTCGACATGTGTCGCCCACCCTCGTCTCACGTCACCGCGTACCTCGTCGTACGCTCACCCGACGATATCGCCTGCCCCGGGAACGCATACCGGGGGACGGGGGACGTTCGACCCGCGGTTTGGCGCGGGGCTGTGGATAACCCCGTTCGAGGTGGTTGGCCGCGTCTATCGTGGCTTCGTGGGCGCGGGATCAGAGCGGTCGGCAGCCGCGAGGGCGGCTGCGATCCGGCGCGACCGCGACGCGGTGCAGCACGCCGCCGGCATGGTCCTCGACCAGCATCCGGTGACCGGCGCCGCCGTCGCCCAACGGGCCGTCGACACGTTCGTCGAGCAGCTCGCAGACACCCTGCTCGCCGTGGTTGACCGCCTCGACGAGTTGCACGACGCGGCGATCGCCGACGGTGGGCACGGCTCGGATCGCCCCGCAGCGGGCACGGCGTCAGCGGCGTCACCGGCGTCAGACAGACGGCCGACGCGCCGCGACCGATCGAGCCAGCGGTGGTCCGGGCCGCCGGGCCAACAGGGCGGGGCCGCGACCATCACCCCAGCCATAGCGGCCCACAGCCTCGGCGCGTTCGGCACGGCCAGACGGCGACTCCCCGGAGAAGACGATGCTCCGCGGTGACCCGGGGTCGTGCTCGGCGCTCGGCGCCGAGCTGCATCGGGTGGCCCAGACCCTGCGGTCCGCGGCACCGCCGACCGACCCCGGCGAGGCCGCGCCGGCCTGGCCCGGCGGGCCCCACGAGCTCGTGGGGCTTGCCGACCTGGCCGACCGCGCCACCGGAGTGTTCCAGCGGTATGCCGTCGAGCTGGCCGACGCCCAGGCCAAGCTCCGACGAGTGGAGAGTGACGCCGCGGAACTCCGGCTGGATGTCGACGGATGGGTCGTCGTCGACCGATGGGGTCCACGTCGTCTCGACGCGACCAGCAGCGCGGCCTGTGCCGACGCTGCGAGAACGCTCCAGAGCCGGCTCGACCGGATCCACAGCCACATCGGGCGAGCCCGAGCCCACCTGGTCCGATCCTGTGACGAGCTCACCGCCGTCTTGCGCGACACGTCGGGACGGCTGCGTGCCGAGGCGGGTTCGTTCTCGGGATAGCCTGCCGCCCATGAGGATC
The DNA here is from genome assembly GCA_052034115.1 of Actinomycetota bacterium. GTDB lineage: Bacteria > Actinomycetota > Actinomycetes > Actinomycetales > Dermatophilaceae > Lutibacillus. The sequence continues at coordinate 59,724 of JBPOIZ010000005.1, read as the reverse complement.
AGCCGGACGATGAGTTACCCCGCGACGCCCGACGAGGTCTATGACATGGTCACCGACCAGGCCTTCCAGGAGGCCAAGTGCGCGGCCACGGGCGCCGTCGACTACGAGGTGACCATCAGCGGACCGGCTGAGCGAGCTCATGTCCTGGCCCACCGCATCGTGCCCACCGACGTCTTCCCCGACTTCGCCAAATCCATCGTCGGCGCCACCTTGGGGATCACCGAGACGTGGTCCTGGGACCTGCCGGGCGTCGACGGCTCCCGCCGGGCCCGGCTCGAGGTTCGCGTCGGTGACCTTCCCGTGGGCTTCCACGCCTCGGTCCACATGGTGCCGACGACCACCGGCACTCGGCTCGACATCGACGGCGACCTCAAGGCACGGATCCCGCTGCTCGGAAGCAAGGTCGAGCGGGCCGCCGAACCGGCCATCGACAGCGCCATCCGGCACGAGCAGGCGACCGGTGACACCTGGTTGTCCGACTAGGCGGCCAACCAGGGTGCCGCGGCCCGGGCGTCAGCCCATGTGCGGGTAGGCGTGTTCCTTCGGTGGGACGAAGTTCTCCTTGATCGAGCGGGTCGAGCACCAGCGCATGAGGTTCTGCGCGGCTCCGGCCTTGTCGTTGGTGCCCGAAGCGCGCGCACCCCCGAACGGCTGCTGACCCACCACCGCTCCGGTCGGTTTGTCGTTGATGTAGAAGTTGCCGGCGGCGAACCGCAGCCGCTGGCTCGCCTCGACGATGGCGCGCCGGTCCTGGGCGATGATCGACCCGGTGAGGGCGTAGGGCGCGAAAGACTCCATCTGGTCCAACATCGCGCTGTAGTCGGAGTCCGGGTAGACCGAGACCACGAGGATCGGCCCGAAGTACTCCGTGGCGAACATCTCGTCGGTCGGGTCATCGGACACCACGATGGTCGGGCGCACGAACCAGCCCTCGCTGTCGTCATACGTGCCGCCGGCGACCACGTGCAGACCATCGGTGGCGTGGGCCCGGTCGATGCATGCCTTGTGCCGGGTGAACGCACGCTCGTCGATGACCGCGCCCATGAAGTTGCGCAGGTCGGTGACGTCCCCCATCGCCAGGTCATCGGTGAGGGAGACCAGATCGTCCTTGATCTGGTCCCACAGGGACTGCGGGACGTAGGCCCGCGAGGCGGCGGAGCACTTCTGCCCCTGGTACTCGAAGGCGCCGCGGATCAACGCCGTCCGCAGGACGTCCGGGTCGGCGCTGGGATGGGCCACGACGAAGTCCTTGCCGCCGGTCTCCCCCACGATTCTGGGGTAGGAGCGGTAGTGGGCAAGGTTCGCCGCGGAGCGCTGCCACAGCATCTGGAACACCGAGGTCGACCCGGTGAAGTGCAGCCCGGCGAAGTCACGGTCCGCGATGAGGACGTCGGACAGCGCCCGACCGTGTCCGGTGACGAGGTTGATCACGCCCGGCGGCAGGCCCGCCTCCTCGAGCAACGCCATCGTGTAGTGCGCGGCGAGGAGCTGGGTGGTAGCCGGCTTCCAGATGACGGTGTTGCCCATCAGCGCCGGTGCCGTGGGCAGGTTGCCGCCGATGGCGGTGAAGTTGAACGGGGTGATGGCGTAGACGAAGCCCTCCAACGGCCGGTACTCGGTGCGGTTCCACAACCCCGACGGTGACACCGGCGGCTGCTCGGCGAGGATCTGCCGCCCGAAGTGCACGTTGAAGCGCCAGAAGTCGATCAGTTCACAGGCCGCGTCGATCTCGGCCTGGTAGGCCGTCTTGCTCTGGCCGAGCATGGTCGCGGCGTTCAGGGTCGAGCGCCACGGCCCGGCCAGCAGACTCGATGCCTTGAGGAAGATCGCGGCCCGGTCGTCATACGACATGTCCCGCCAACCCGGTGCTGCGGCCGATGCAGCGGCGATGGCGTCGTGCGCGTCCTCGGCGGTGCTGTCGTGGGTGACGCCCAGCAGGTTGGCCTTGGCGTGCGGCTGGTGGACCTCGATCGGACCCCCGCGGCCGTGTCGCTTCTCCCCACCGATGGTCATCGTCAGGTCCCGGGGCGAGTGTCCCACCCGGAGCAGGGCTGACTCGAGATCGGCTCGTTCCGGGCTGCCCGGAGCGTAGTCGAGCACCTTCTCGTTGACCGGCGGGGGGACCTGGGTCACAGCGTCCATGGGGAGCCATCTCCTGACGTCGTCGTCGTGGGGTGCACCCATCGTGGCACGAGTGGACGCAGGCTCCCGACCGGGGGTTCCGCTCAGGCCAGCCGGTCGCGGACCAGGTCGAGCTCGCTCACGTCATACCAGAGCAAGTGCCCGTCATCGTCCGGCGCGTCGCCGGCCACGTGGAAGCTGGCGACATCCGCGCGGGCGACCTCGCCGGCCAGCGCCACCAGGGACCCGGTCAGGTCGGCTGCGACGGCCGCGTCGAGGGCCACCACGACGACAGGATCTGGCGCCGCCCCCACCGCGGCCTCGTAGGCGAGGTACTCCAGGTCCTCCACGTCGGTCAGGGACCGGTTCGCCGCGCGCAGCCCGTCGGTGACCGCGTATGCCGGGCGGCCGCCCACCGGTAGGTGCCCCGAGCGGGCGAGGTCCTCCAGATCGGCGGCGGTCACCGGGAGATAGCAGCGGCGCTTCACGCGGGGGACTCCAACGTCGCGGCGACGGCATCGAAGTCGCTGGCCCGCGGCAGCTCCCCGGCCTGTTCGAGCGCGGACAGCGAGGTGCGTAGCGAGGTCTCGATGACCCGTGGCCGCCTCGTCACGTCCATCATGTTGGGTCCGAAGGCCTCGAGGTCCTCAGGTCCGGGCCCCAGAACGGTCACATCCGCCCCGTCGGCGTGGACGTCCTGCAGCTCGCGCAGCACCCGGGCGGTGACCCGGGCGCGCCACTGCCGCTCGACCCTGGTGACCAGGCGCGAAGGCTGATCGGGCGCGAACGACACTTGCGGTGCGATGACGACGATGTCGTCGAGGCGCTCCCCGATGAGCAGATCGGCGTTGGTCGACGACCACGCGCCCCCATCGACATACCGCCGGCCGCCCAGGCTCACCGGCTCGTACCAGCCGGGGATGGCGCACGACGCCATGACGGCGTCGGCGAGGTCGGCCGTCGGGCTGTCCGGGCGACCGAAGGCCACTCTGGTGCCGGCATCGAGGTCGAACGCGGTCACCGCGAGCCGCGGATGCCGGGCCCAGCCGGCCGGGGCGACATGGCGCACCATCGCACCGACCGTGTCCAGCCGGCCCCGGCCCTCCGGGATGATGGCGGCCGCAACCGCGGTCGGCGGCAGCTGACCGAGCTCCTTGCGACCCCGGCGGAGCAACTCGATCGACCCGAGGGCCGCCTTGGGCCACGGGGGCCGGTCGCCGCCGGTGGCCGTCTCGTCGTCCCAGGCATAGCCGGCCAGCGGACCGGTGGTCACCTGGCCATCGAGCTGCTGCTCACGCAGCTCGGCAACGGAGACCCCGCAGGCGAGCAACGAGCCGATCACCGACCCTGCGGAGGTGCCGACGATGAGGTCGTAGTGCCGGGCGTCGATGCCCTCGTGCTCCTCCAGCGCGGTCAACGCCCCGACCATCCAGGCGGCGCCCAGGACGCCACCTCCGCCGAGAACGAGCGCCCGGCGACCCATCAGTCGTCCTCCGTCGCCGCGAGCAACTCGTGGAGGGATTCCACGATGCTCTGCCCGACGATGTCGACGTCCGGCAGGGCGGCGCGGTCGGCGTTGAGACCGTAGAAGACCCCGCCGTCGTATGACGTCAGGCCGATCGCCAGCGCCTGCCCCTTGGCCAGCGGCATGACCGGGTAGGTGGACAGCATGCGAGCGGTTCCGGCATACAACGCCGACTGGGGTCCGGGCACGTTGGTGACCATGACGTTGAAGAACCGCCGCGAGGCCGCCGATCCCAACCGGGCGGCCAGCGAATGCAGCGTGGGCGACACGAAGCCTGCGACCCCGGCCAAGGTGTCCGCCTCGACCGCGTGACCGTCCTCGATCTGTTTGCGCATCTGATACGAGACCTGGTGAAGGCGCATCGAGGGTGCCGGCTCTCCGACCGGGAGGTCGACGAAACAGGCGATCAGTCGGTTGCCCATCGCAGCGGCGCTGTCCGAATGGGTCGGGGCGGAGTACATGCTCACCGGCACCATGGCCCGCAGGACCGTCCCACTGTGGACCGCCTCCCCCCGGGTCAGCAGCCACGCCCGGAACGCCCCGGCCAGGGTGGCCAGGATGACGTCATTCACCGCGAGGTCGTCGCTCGGGGTGCGGGCGCGAATACGGTTGCGGATCGTGCGGTAGTCGGCCAGATCGGTGCCGACCATGACGAACCGTCGCGAGGTGCCGATCTCGGCATTCAGCGGCGACGCCGGCGCCGGTCGGGCGGCGGTCCGGGCCAGGGTCGAGACCACCGCGCCCAGCCCTTCGGTGGCCCGAGCGCCGACCTCGCGGACCTCCCGGACCCCCTCACGCACCGCGTCGACGAGCCGGCCCGGGGTGCGCAGGCTGTCCACGACGGCGCCGGTCACGAGCCGCAGGTCACTCGGTGCGGAACTCGGAAGCCAGGTGTCCTCCGTCGCACCGATCTCGGCCGACTGGCCGGACACCAGCAGGTGGGCGATGTCGAGCGCGTTGACCCCGTCGACCAGGGCCTGATGCGTCTTGGTGACGATCGCAAACCGGCCGTGTTGGAGGCCTTCGACGAGATAGACCTCCCACAACGGGCGGCTGCGGTCCAACGGGCGTGGCTGCACGCGGGCGACGAACTCCTGCAGTTGCTCGTCGGAGCCCGGTCGCGGCAGGGCCGAGCGGCGGACGTGGTAACTCAGGTCGAAGTGCCGGTCGTCGACCCAGACCGGGTTGGCCAACCGGCCGGGCACGTCGCGGACCGTCTGCCGGTAGCGAGGCATCTGACCGATGCGCTGCCGGATCAGCCCGACGAGCCGGTCGTAGTCGAACCCGGCTGCCGGAGGCTGGAACACCATGACCGAGCTGACGTGCATCGCCGTCGTCGGTTCCTCCAGATAGAGGAAGGAGGCGTCCAGGGAGGTCAAGCGATCCGTCACGCGCCCATCGTCCCACGGCGGCCGCGCCGCCGGACCGGGGCCGGTATGCCGGCCACCTCGTGGGCCAGCTCGGCGATGGCCAGTCGCGCCGCCGAGGAGGGCGCGTGCTCGACGAGCGTGCGCCCGGCAAGCATCGCGGCGTCCAGGACGGCCCGGTCGTCGGGGACGAAGGCCAGGTGGTCGATCCCGGCGAAGCGCGCCAGGGTCTCGGCGATGGCCTGCTCCGGCCGGGGGCCGACCGCACCGGGGCGGACCTTGGTGACGACGACGAAGGGGGTCGGCGCCTCGACGTCGGTGAGCTCTTGGAGGCCCCGGACCAGCCGCTGGAGGCCGACCGGCTCGGCGGCCCCGACGGCAAGCAGGACGTCGGCGTGGGCCAGCGCACTCAGCGTGGTGGCGTTGCGCCGCGGGGCGAGGGTGTCGTAGGAGAGCTCCTCGTCGTCCTCGAGACAGAACCCGCAGTCGACGATGACCACCTCGGCGAGCATGACCCCCAGATCGAGGACCCGCTCGACCGCCGCCGCGCGCAACTCTGTCCACCGCTGCGGTTTGGGGACCCCGGTGAGGACCCGCAGCCGAGGGACCACCTCAGGACTGAGCCTGGCCAGCGCCACGACGTCCAGGCTGCCCTGCTCCGCGGCTCGACAGGCGGCCGCGATGCCCGGGGCTTCGTCGAGCAGCGAGAGGACCTGCGCCACCGTCCCGCCATACGTGTCGAGGTCGATCAGGAGGGTGCGCCGACCCGCCGCGGCGACCTCGGCGGCGAGGTTGACGGCCACCGTGGTCCGCCCCGGTGCGCCGATCGGCCCCCATACGGCGATGACCACGCCCTTGGGTGCGCCGGGAGGCATGAGCTCGGCAGGCTCGGCGACGGCGCTATCGGCGGCGGGCACCGCGGAGGCGGCCGCAGCCTCCGCCGTCACGGCGGGCTCGTGGTCTCGCCCAAGCGGTGTGCGCACGAGCAGGGCCGCCTCGAGCTCGGCCAACTCGGAACGCACCGGGGCCAGCACGGTGACGCCCAGCGAGCGGAGCCAACGTTCCTCAGCCTCCGACCCCTCGACGGTCAGGCCCACGATCCGCAGGCCGAGTCCCTGCAGGTCGGATACCAGGGACAGATCAAGACCGCGCAAGTCCGCGGTCACCAGGACGGCATCGCCGAGCCCGGCCGCCGCGGTCGCCAGCAGATCGGCCACATCGGCGCACCGACGACTGATGCGCACGTGCTCCGACCCCTCGATGACGGTCGCGATGTGACCCTCCCACCGAGCCCCCACCGCGGTGAGCACCTGGGTCATGAGCCGCCCTTGCGGGCCGACCCCGGCACGGGCACCAGGGCCACCCTGGACTCGCTGTCGATCGCTGCGAGCAGCTCGGGCACCGCGTCGGTCGGCACGAGCACCTGGACCGCGGACGTCGAGCCCGCACCCCCGAACCGATCCGGCGTCGCCGGGAGCCACGACACCGAGACCCGCCCCAGCATCAGGACGGGGTCCGCGTAGCGGTCCTGGGTCGCCGAGACGTCACGCCGGCTGACGTAGACATCGACGACCGAGCCGACGACCAGGGCCGAGGCGGACAGAGCGTCGGCCTCCACCGTCACCGGCTGGACGTCGATCTGCTCCGCTCCGCCGATGGCCGAGCGGGGCACCAGCTCCCCGGCACGGATCTCCCGCAGCGCAAAGCCGTCCGCCGGCGCACCGGCCGCCCCATCGAGGTAGGCCCCCGCTCCGTCACCCAGCTGGACGTCGACACGAAGCAGCGAACCAGCCTCGATCCGGTCCCCCGGTTTGAGGTCGACGCGGGCAGCGAAGGTCGGCACGGTGTCGTCGGCGGCCGCCACGATGCGCGCCCCCAGCAGGGTGGAGGCCAGGACGATCAGGACGCCGACGGCCAGGCGCGGATCGCGCCACGACGGACGGTGCAGCCGTTTGGCCGGCGGCGCCGGAAGGTCAGGCATGACGATCTCCCCTGGATGCGATCGACGGTGCGCACTCATCATGGTCCATGGGGGTGCGGAGCACCCCCTCATCCACAGATTCCTGGCGCTATCCACAGGCAAAGACGACCGAATCGCGTCAAATACACCTTCCCCTGCGATACTGTCCTGGCTATCCACGCCTCACTGGGGGTTTCTCATGGCGCCGCGCTTCCTGCAGCTCACCGAGGTCTGCGAGATTCTCAACATCTCCTCCGCGCAGGCCTACGCCTTGGTGCGCACGGGCGACCTGCCGGCCATCAAGGTGGGCGGCCGCGGCCAGTGGCGGGTGGAGGCGAGCGAGCTGGAGGGGTACATCCAGCGGATGTACGCGCAGACTCGCGAGTTCGTCGCTACCCACCCGCTCGGCAGCAGCCCCGACGACGCAGAGTGACGCCCCCGCGTCCGCGCGCTGCGTGGCCCGGTTGATCCTGTTCTCCTCGGTCAATCCCGCCTGATCCAGCTCAGCGCGGCCCACGGGACCACCCGCAGACCTCGGACGTTCTCGCCGCGACGCGGCACATCCAAGGGATGCTCGGCGAGTTCGAGGTAATCGGCGCCGACGGCATCGACGGTCCCCGTGAGCACCGTCCCGGTGACATCGACCACGGTGACACCGACCCGGTCGCGACTCATCACCCGCACCGCCATACCGATGGAGAACCGGCGGGCGACCGCTGACGGCGCCTCGGCGCGCCCCGGCAGACCGGACACCGACCGTATGGCGGGCAGGTGGACGAGCACCGCGCCCGGGGCCGAGTCCAGCATCAGCCAGTCGACGCCGACGTCCTCGATCCTCCCGGCGACCCGATCACCCGCCCCGCACCGCACGGTCACGTGGCCGCCACGGTGGGCAAGGAACCTCTCGTGCAGACCGATGGCCGCGCGTTCCCTGCGGGTGCGGTCGGCGACTTCGCCCTGCCGCTCGAGGCGTGCGGCGGCCTCGAGCTGGCCCTCCAGATCATCGAACAGCCGGTCCCAGCGCATGCTCACCCCCTGCGCCCTCACCCTACCGCTTGACACTGCCCAACAAGCACGCGTAAACATAAGCAAACAACAGCAAACGATGGCTTAGGGGGTAGCGATGCCATCAGTGCATCGGGTCCGCGTCCTCATCGGGGTGGCCAGCGCGGCGTGCATCGGCCTGCTGGTCACGGTGGGCCACCTCGCCTGGGTCGACCTGCAGCACGTGCGCCGCCCGGTGCCGCCGCAGACCGCCGAACTGGTCGAGCTCGTCGTGGCGCTGGCCGCCCTGGCCGTCCTGGCGTGGCTGCTGCTGGCCGTGGTCGCCTCGGCGCTGGCTGCCCTGCCAGGCCGGGCCAGCGTTGCGGCGCGGTGGGTCGCCGCCCGGATCGCCCCCGGCACCCTGCGCAGGGGTGTGGCAGCCGTGGTGCTGTCCGGAGCGGTGGCCAGCGCAGCCCCGGGCGCCGCGCTGGCCGAGGACGGCGTGCCGCACGGGAGCGCGACGACGTCGGTGGCGCTCAGCCCGACCGGCACGGGCACCGGTCCCCAGGACGTCTTCGCGGCCCCTGACCCCGCTCCCATGCCGGCTCCGGGGCCGACCACCGCGCCGACCGCCCCCGTCCCCGTCCCCGTGGACGGTGGCCCGGACTCGGCGCCGGCCCCCCCGCGACCCGGCCACGAAGGCACACCGATCGGGCTCGGGCCGCTGCGGCCGCCGGTGCGCATCTCCTCCTCCGACACCGTCGTCGTGCGTCCTGGGGACTGCCTCTGGAGCCTGGCGGCGCAGCACCTTGGTCCCGAGGCGACCGAGGTCGCCATCGCAGCGGAGTGGCCCCGGTGGTATGCCGCCAACGCCGACGTCATCGGCGACAACCCCGACCTGCTCGTGCCAGGTCTGCGGCTGCGGATCCCCGGCGCCCGGTGAGGGAGGGGCGGCATGGGTTCGGCACTGAGGGTCGAGTGGGTCCCCGAGGCGCGTCCGGCGCGGATCAGTGCAGAGGAGGTCTCGCGGCTGCCGACGGTTCGACGCGGCACGCCGCCGGTCGATGAGCCACCGGCTCTCCCGCTGCGTTTCGTGGCGGTGCGGGGCACGGCACCGCAGGCCACCGACCTCGGGATGCCACCGGTCGCCGAGTTCGGGGCAGCGCTGGCCCGGGCGATGGCAGAAGTGCTCAGCGGCACCCGGCCGGCCCCTCAGCTCATTCGCTTCGTCACCGCGCAGGTCTACTCCGACCTGGCACACCGCACCTTCGCCGGCGCCCGACGACAGCGGGCCAGCCGACGGTTCGTCGTACGCCGGGTCCGGGTGAGCATGCTGCGCGACGGGATAGCGGAACTGTCCGTCGTCCTCGGCTCCGAGGGCGGGCGGGTCACGGCCCTGGCCCTGCGCCTCGAGGCGGTCGACGGGCGATGGGTCATCACCGCTTTCTGCGGCGGGTAGACCGGGACCTCAGGGGGCGGCTCGGGGACCCGGCCGACTGGCCGGCACCTCGCCCCGAGCAGCGCCGTGGCAGGCACCACCTACTTGCCGCGGCGGCGTGCCTTCTTCGAGCTCCGACGCTGCGGCTGGGTGCGGCTCGTGCTCCCTTCGGTGCGCTGCTCGACCCCTCCGTCCCCGCTGGGCGCGGTGTAGGTCAGGCCCTGCGGTCGATTCGACGACTGCAGGCCGAGGGCCGAGACCCGTGCTGCGGGCTGCGCCGGTGCACCGGGACTGTGGGCCGCCGCGTCCTGCGGTTGAGCGGGGGCGCCATCGCGGCCCACCTCGGACTCGGCGTCGTGCGGTGCGCCGGTGGCCGCGGCCATCATCTCCTGCACCGTCACCGGTCGGCCCGCCGCCACAGCCGGGGCCGTCGGCTCCGGCTGCGGCTCGTTGACCTGCACCTCGACGTTGTAGAGGTAGCCGACGGCCTCCTCCTTGATACTCTCCATCATCGCCGAGAACAGCTCGTAGCCTTCCCGCTGGTACTCCACGAGCGGGTCGCGCTGGGCCATCGCGCGCAGGCCGATGCCCTCCTGGAGGTAGTCCATCTCATAGAGGTGCTCGCGCCACTTGCGGTCGAGGACTGACAGGATGACCCGTCGCTCGACCTCGCGCATGGTCTCTTCGCCGAGCTCGGCCTCCCGCGCGTCATACGCGTGGTGCGCATCGGAGGTGAGCACTTCTTTGAGGACCGCGTTGGAGATCCCCGACCGGCCGCCGGCGTGCTCGGCGACCTCGGCTTCGGAGACCCCGACGGGATAGAGCGTGCGCAGGGCGGTCCACAACTGGTCCAGATCCCAGTCCTCGACGAAACCGGCCGAGGTCTCGGCATCCACGTAACCCTCGACGACATCGTTGATGAAGCCGCGCACCTGCTCGTGGATGTCGGCGCCCATGAGCACCTGGCGGCGCTCTTCGTAGATCACCTGGCGCTGGCGGTTCATGACGTCGTCGTACTTGAGGACGTTCTTGCGGATCTCGTAGTTGCGGCTCTCCACCTGGCTCTGGGCGCTGGCGATGGAGCGGGACACCAACTTGGACTCGATCGGGATGTCGTCGTCCATGCGAGCGGTCTGCATGAAGCGGTCGACCATCGCGCCGTTGAACAACCGCATGAGGTCGTCCTGCAGCGAGAGATAGAAGCGGGACTCCCCAGGGTCACCCTGACGCCCGGAGCGGCCACGCAACTGGTTGTCGATGCGGCGCGACTCGTGCCGCTCGGTGCCCAGGACGTAGAGACCGCCGAGCTGCACGACCTCGTCGTGCTCCGCCGCGACCGCAGCTTCCATCTGCGCCAACGTGTCGTCCCACGCGGCTTCGTACTCCTCGGGAGTCTGCTCGGGGTCGAGCCCGCGCCGCTTGAGCTCGGCGACCGCGCGGAACTCGGAGTTGCCGCCGAGCATGATGTCGGTGCCCCGCCCCGCCATGTTCGTCGCCACGGTCACTGCGCCGCGCCGGCCTGCGTCGGCGACGATCGCCGCCTCGCGGGCGTGCTGCTTGGCGTTGAGGACCTCGTGGCGCACCCCGCGGCGGCGCAGGAGCTCGGAGAGCAGCTCGGACTTCTCCACGCTCACCGTGCCGACGAGGACCGGCTGCCCGGCCGCATGCCGCTCGGCGATGTCGTTGACCACCGCGCCGAACTTGGCTTCCTCGGTGCGGTAGACCAGGTCGGCCTGGTCGATGCGGATCATCGGCATGTTCGTCGGGATCTCGACTACGCCCAGCTTGTAGATCGAGTTGAGCTCAGCAGCTTCGGTCTGGGCGGTGCCCGTCATACCGGAGAGCTTGTCGTACATCCGGAAGTAGTTCTGGAGGGTGATCGTCGCGAGGGTCTGGTTCTCGTTCTTGATCTCCACCCCCTCCTTGGCCTCGATGGCCTGGTGCATGCCCTCGTTGTAGCGGCGGCCCGGCAACATCCGGCCGGTGTGCTCGTCGACGATGAGCACCTCGCCGTTCAGCACGACATAGTCCTTGTCCCGCTTGAACAGCTCCTTAGCCTTGATGGCGTTCTGGAGGTAGCCGATAAGCGGGGTGTTGACGCTCTCGTAGAGGTTGTCGATGCCGAGGATGTCCTCGACCTTGGCGATCCCCTGCTCGAGGATGCCGACGGTGCGCTTCTTCTCGTCGACCTCGTAGTCGCCGGTGGGCTCGATGCCGCGCAGCCGGTCGCCGCCCTCGCCGCGCTGCAGCCGCAGGACGATCTTGGCGAAGTCGACATACCACTTAGTGGCCTGGTCGGCGGGGCCGGAGATGATCAGTGGGGTGCGGGCCTCGTCGATGAGGATCGAGTCGACCTCGTCGACGATGGCGAAGTGGTGGCCCCGCTGGACCAACTCGTCCGGCGACCAGGCCATGTTGTCGCGCAGGTAGTCGAAGCCGAACTCGTTGTTCGTCCCGTAGGTGATGTCCTTGGCGTACTCGGCCCGCCGCTGGTCCGGCGTCATCTGCGCCAGGATGCACCCGGTCTCCAGCCCCAGGGCTCGGTGGACCCGGCCCATGAGCTCGGACTGGTACTCGGCGAGGTAGTCGTTGACGGTGATGACGTGGACGCCCTTGCCGGTGAGCGCGTTGAGGTAGGACGGCAGGGTCGCGACGAGCGTCTTGCCCTCGCCGGTCTTCATCTCCGCGACGTTGCCGAGGTGCAGGGCCGCGCCGCCCATGATCTGCACGTCGAAATGCCGCTTGCCCAAGGTGCGCTTGGCCGCCTCGCGGACCGCGGCGAAAGCCTCCGGGAGGATGTCGTCGAGGGTCTCTCCGCCGGCCAGCCGCTCCTTGAAGACGTCGGTCTCGGCGCGCAACTCGGCATCGGTGAGCTTGGCGAAGTCCTCCTCGAGGACGTTGACCTGCGCCGCGATGGCCTCGAGCCGCTTGACCACGCGACCCTCGCCAGCACGCAGCAACTTCTCGATGATCTTGGGCACGCGGGACTCCTGACACACAACGGACGACGGCCGCCACGGACCGCCCGACACAGCCTAGTCGAGGGGAAGGACGAGCGCGGGGCCTCGGCGGTTCCCCACAATCCGGTTGCCGGTATGCCGTCCGCGCTGCGAGGGTGCCCGGATGGGCACGACATACCCGGCCGGCGTCCCGGTTCTGACCGACGGTGTGGTGACGCTGCGCGCGCACCGCGACCAGGATGCGGATCGGATCATCGAGCAATCCGTCGATCCCGTCTCGGTCGCGTGGACGACCGTTCCCAGCCCGTACGGGCCGCAGGAGGCCGCTGACTTCCTGGCTCGCGTCCGCGCCGACAACGCCCAGCCGGGCGGCCAACGCTGGTGGGCCGTCAGCGACGCCGGGGGCGGGTACCTCGGGACGATCGACCTGCGGCCCGCACCCGGGCGGCGGGCCGAGGTCGGCTTCGGCCTGCACCCCGCAGCACGAGGTCGGGGGGTCATGTCGCGGGCGCTGCGGCTGGCGTGCTCCTGGGCCGTCGAACACGGCATCGAGGTCGTCCTCTGGTCCGCCCGCGTCGGGAACTGGCCATCCCTGCGGGTCGCCTGGGCCTGCGGCTTCACCGTCCACGCGACGGTGCCCGATCTGCTCGGCGATGCGCGCGGGCGCTACGACGGCTGGGTCGCGACGCTGCGGGCAGGGCAGGCCATGACGCCGCGGAACCGCTGGTTGACGCCTCCGATGCTCGACACCGACCGGACCCGACTGCGCACGTGGCGATCCGACGACGCGGAGTGGATCAGCGACCCGGACGAGGCGTCGCGCCGGTTCATGCCGTCCGGCGCCGCGCCCTTCGTGGCTGACTACCCGTCCTGGGCGCTGACCCGGGAGTTCCGGATGGCGATGGGTGAGGGGATCTACTGGTGCCTGGCCGATGGCGCCGACGACCACCCCTTGGGCCACGTCCAGCTCTTCGGGCTCAACCAGCCGTCCAGCGCCGGCAGCGGCCACCTGGGCTACTGGCTGTTGCCGTCGGCCCGCGGCCAGGGATTGATGAGCGAGGCGTTGCTGGCTGTGGTGCGGCACTCGTTCGCCCCGGTCGAGGTCGGCGGCCTGGGCCTGCACCGCCTCGGCGCGGACACCGAGGCCGGCAACGAGGCGTCCAACCGGGTGCTCCGCGGCCTCGGGTTCCGCGAGGTGGGGGTACAGCGGGGGGTCGTGGCGCACGCGGGCGAGCCGTCTGGCGACCTGATCGTGTGGGAACTCGACCGGGACCGGCCGACGGCGGTGGCTCCGGTGATCGAGGGGTCGCGGTGCCGGCTGCGGCCGTGGCGGCGCGAGGACGTCGCCCGCGTGGTCGAGGCATGCACCGACGCGGTCACCCAGCACTGGCTGGGGGCGCTCCCCCGGCCCTACGAGGCCGCACACGCCGAACGGTTCATCGTGGACGCGTTGGCCTCGACGGCGCGGGGCAGTTCGGTCCACTGGTGCATCGCCGACCCGGTCACCGATGAGCCGATCGGGTCGGTCACGCTCATGGACCTCGACGGACGCTCGGCCGAGGTCGGCTACTGGGTCCACCCAGCCAGCCGCGGGCTGGGCGTGATGCGTGAGGCCGCCTGGCGTGCCACCCGGCACGCGGTGCTGCCCCACGACGTCGGCGGGCTGGGCCTGGAGGTGGTCCGGCTTCGGGCCGCGGCGACCCATCGTGCCTCGCGGCGGGTGGCCGAGTCGGTGGGCTTCCGGCTCGTCGGGCTGGAACGGCGCGCCACGCGCCTCGGCGACGGGTCCTGCAGCGACCTGGCCCGCTACGACCTGGTGGCGGACGACCTGGCGGCGGGACCGGGCTGACCATCCTGGGAGTGGGCCACCCCCGCGTCGAGCCCGAGCCACGCGGCCAACTCCTCGAGCTCGGTCCGCAGCTCGTGCTGGGCGCCCGCCGGGGCATCCGGCTCCCATCGGGTCGACTGGACGAGGAGACGGCCGGCGGATCGGTCCGCCTTCAGGTCGACCCGGCCGACGAGTCGCTCGCCGAGGAGGAAGGGCAGGACGTAGTAGCCATCCACCCGGTGCGCCGCCGGGACGTAGATCTCCAGCCGGTAGAAGAAGCCGAAGAGGTCCTGCAGCCGCCGCCGCTCCCACACCAGCGAGTCGAAGGGGCTGAGCAGGGCGCGAGCTTCGACGCGCCGGGGCACCCGAGCCTCATGCCACAGGTAGGTCGGCCCCTTCCAGCCGGGCACGTCGACCGCGACGAGCTCTCCTGACGCGACGAGCCGGGCCACTGCGGGCAGATAACTCGGCGGCCGAAGCCGGAAGTAGTCGCCCAGGCAACGGGCCGTGCCGATCCCATGCGCCCGGGCCGCGATCCGCACGAGGGCGTCCGCCGCGTCGTCCAGCGCTGGCCGCCGCGCGGGGTCGAGCCATTGGCTGCGCAGCGGCTCGGTGCGCGGTGCGACGTGGCGCAGGCCGGCATACCGGCGTTCGAAGGAGGAGGTGCGCCCCGCGGAGGTGATGTCGCCGGCCCAGAAGAGGAACTCCAGCGTGCGCTTCACGAGTGACCAGTTCCACCCCCACTCGAGGCGATCGGTGGGTCGCTCGACCTCAAGCACCGACTCGACCTCGCGGGCCGTCAACGGCCCGTGGGCGACCACCGCCTCGCGAACCCGCGCGGTGAGCTGGGGGTGCTCGCGGGCCGCGGCGATCATGCCGCCCCACCCCTCCTCCCAGGCCCGTTGCCGCCGCGCTTCCAGCAGCGGCCAGCTGGCCGGTGGGATGAGGCTGGCCTCGTGCGCCCAGTACTCGACCATCCGGTATGGCGGGGCGTCCCGCAGCCGATCGAGGACGGCACGGTCGTAGCCCCCCAGACGAGAGAAGAACGGCAGGTAGTGGCTCCGGGACAGGACGTTGACCGAGTCGATCTGCACCACGCCGAGCCGATCGAGGACACCGGTGAGGTGGCGCGCCGTCACCGGCCCACTGGGGCGAGGACGGTCCAAGCCCTGGGCGGCCAACGCCACCCGGCGGGCCTGGGCGAGGGAAAGGCGCACGGTGGGGAGGCTATCGGTCGGGGGCGACAGCGCGGCGCGGCGCGGTCGGGCGCGGCCGGCAGCGACCGGGCGGCCGGGAGCGGCCCGGCACCGACGGGGACGGCCGAGCGCGCGGAACTAGCCGAGGCTGACCACACCGTTGCGTAGCGCGTAGCTGGCCGCCTCGGTCCGGGAGCGGAGACCGAGCTTCTCCAGAATGCCGCGGAGATGGTTCTTCACGGTGTTCTCCGAGATGAACAACCGCTTGGCGATGTCCCGGTTGCCGAGGCCCTCCGCCACCAAAGTGAGCACCTCGCGCTCCCGCCGGGTCAGCCGCGAGGCGCCAGGTCCGGGCGGAGTCAGACCGCCGCCACCACGGTCGGCCAGCGCGGCAAGCACCGGGGCGACCAGGGCTGAGGAGATGAAACCCGTCCCGTCGGCCAGCGCACGCACCGTCGCGACAGCCTCGTCCACCGCCGAGTCCCTCAGCAGGTATCCCGCGGCGCCGGCGCGCGCCGCGGCGGTCAGGTCACGCAGATCCATCCCGGCCGCCAGTACCGCGACGCGAACCGAGTCAGACGACGAGATGGCGCCGCAGGCTGCCAGGCCCCCGCCGGGCAGGTGCGCGTCGATGACGGCGACATCCGGATGGAGCTGGGCACTGAGATCGATCGCGGTCCGGGCATCCTCGACCTCCGCGACCACCTCGAGGTCGTCGTCGGCTTCCAGGGTCACGCGCAGCCCTCGGCGCGCCAAGGCGTTCGCGTCGGCAAGGAGCACGCGCACCGTCACCCGGCCAGCATGCCGCAGACCAGACATAACGGGCTAGCCCCGTCGGCGGGTCAGCCGTTGGGCTGCTCCTCGTGCAGGTCGAGGTGGATCACGCCGTACGACCAACCGCGCCGCCGGTACAGCACGCTCGGCTTGTTGGTGTCCTTGTCGTGGAACAGGTAGAAGTCGTGGCCGACGAGTTCCATCTCGTTGAGCGCGTCGGTCAACGACATGGGAGCCGAAGCGTGGACCTTCTCGCGCACGTCGATCGGCGAGTCACCGAACGGTGCCTCGGAGCCCTCCTCGGCCGCCACCTCTGCCTCGGGGGGTGCGCCGACCTCAGCGGCGACCGGCTCGACACCGCGCTTGCCGCGGTTCACCCGCCGCCGGTCAGCGGCCCGACGCAGCCGCTCGGTCAGTTTGTCGAAGGCCGCGTCGAGCGCGACGTACTTGTCGTCGGCGGTGGCCTCGGCGCGGATCACCGGCCCGCGCCCATGGCAGGTGACCTCGACGCACTCGGACATCCGCGCCTGACGCAGATGGGTCACCACGACGTCGACCCGATGCACCTTGGGGGCCAGCGTGCCGAACTTGGCCATCCGCTCGTCGAGCCGGTCTCGGAACCGCTGCGAAATCTGTACGTGGCGTCCGGTGACGGTGGTGTCCATGATGTGCTCCTTCGGGAATCGGCGTGACAACTGCGCGGGTCGGGTCCCCCACCATCAGCCCCCGCACCACCCCCGCGAAGAGCTGCCAGCCACGTCCATGACGAAACGCTACAGCGACCGACTCGACGTCGTCAGTGGGGGGTCAGGCGGGCTGTCGCCGCGACGACCGCGGCTCCCCCCACGGTGGCGCCGACCGCACGCAGGGCCCGGGCGGCCTCGGACAAGGTGGCCCCCGTCGTCATCACGTCATCGACGACGACCACCGTGGCGCCGCGCAGGGCCTCGGCCTTCCGAGGCTGGACGCCATACGCGCCGGCGACGTTGCGCGCTCGACCGGCGTGACCGAGAGCCGCTTGATCGGCGACCCTGCGCACGGGGCGCAGCGCATCCAGGAACGGGACGCCCACGACCGCGGCCGCCGCAACGGCGAGCTCGGCGGTCGGCACCTCGCCCCGACGCCGACGGCTGGCCCGGCTGGAGGGGGCGGGCACGATCACCGCACCGGCCACGCCGTCGACCGCCCGCAGCGTGGCCGCTAGCACGGACGAGAGCACCGCTCGGACGTCGTGGCGGCCGCCGTCCTTGGCCGACACGACGAGCGATCGCAAGGCACCGTCATAGGGGCCCGCCGCCACCACCGCGGGCAACCCGGGCGGTCGGGGGTGCGGGGCCACCGGCTGCGGTCCGGTGAGGAAAAGGGTCGCCAACAGGTCCACCGTGCACGGCTCGCACAGGGCCGCCCCCGGCAGGCCGCAGGCCGCGCACCGCGTGGGGAGCGCGAGATCGAGCAAGGTCCGCAACACTGCACCACGACAGCACAGCACCACACCCGGCGCGCTGGCGGCGCCCTGCGCATGTGGACGGCCGATGCCTCGGGCAGACCGTTGGGGACGATGACGGCCGACGGTTGGGGCCGGGCTCCGGTCAGCGCCCCGGGACGACCACCTGGGTGACGGCATCCAGGGGGCGCCAGCGGGCGCCGTCCCGGACGCTGACCCTGCCGCCGTCAGTGGTGACGATGATCCACCGACCTGCGCCGAGGGCAGTCACGGCGACCGCACGAGGGATGAGCGGCAGCAAGGCGGCTCCCCCCGCCAAGGCCCGGCGCAGACCGATGCCTTGCCCCAGTGGGACGAGATAGGGGCGCGTGGGGTCGGTCTCGGCGGTCCGACCGATGACCGCCATGGTGACGTTGTCCAACCAGACGACATCGCGCACCATCGTCAGCGGATCGGCCTGACGCAGCGGCGGGCTCAACGACGTCGGCACTCGATCCTCGTCACGGACCACTCCCGCAACCAACAGCTCGGGCGTTCCGCCGGCGGCCACCGACGCGAGCGCAAGCCGGGTGCCATCCGGGGAAACCCCGACAGCCACCACCGCACGCCCCTCCAGCCAGGCGACGTCGACCTCGCGCGGGGTGCCCCCCGCGACGGCGCGATCGAGCACCCACACCCTGGTCCGCCCACCGGAGCGGCCAGCGACCCAGAGGAACCCATGTGCGTCGTAACAGGGTCGGGTCAGATCAGTGGCCGAGAGCTCGACGGGTATGCCGGTCCTGCCCTGCCACCGGGTCAGCTGTTTGCGGTCGCCGCCGACGCCGGCCACTTCGGCGCCATCTGCCGAGATGGCCAGATCGACCCATCCCGCTGGCACTCTCGGCAAGGTGGCTGCCGGCCCGGTGGCGCTCGGCGTCGGCACCGGCTCGGTGTCGCCGCCGACCTGAGCGAGATCAGCAACCGTGGCCCAGCGCAACGTCGTGCCTTCGCGGGAGGCGTAGGTCAGCCCGGCCGCGACCGACGTGGTCCCGTAGCCCACGTCATCCAGGCTGCCGATGGGCAGGGACCGCCCGGCGATCTCCAGTGGCGCTCGGTCGACGGTGACGGTCACCGCGGTGACCTTGCTCGCCTGCAGCAAGGTGGCCAGCAGTTGGGCGTACAGGAGGCGTCGGCTCGCCTGGTCGGTCGTGAGCACCGTTTCGCTGAGCTGCACCTGGGCGGTGGTGCCCTCCAGGGTCACCGCGTCGACCGCCAGGCCGGACCCCGGCGGGAATCCGGTGGCAACAGCCCCCACAAGGTAGGTCGGCACGGCTCGCACCTGCGCGCGTGCGAGGGCAGTCACCAGCCCCGGCCCGGACGGAAACCAGCGCACGTCGGCGACCAGGCGGGCCTGGCCCGGGATGCCGTAGTAGATCCGGGCGGGCTGGAAGAGCCGCTCGAAGTCGGCGATGCTCAGCCAGAGGCCGAAGTCGGCGGGCGTCTCGACCCGCCACTGACCGGCCACCCGCTCCATCCGCAACGTCACCGCGCTGCGTTCGCCGGGCGACGCCTCGACATACCGGCCGTCTTCGCCGACGCGGGCAACTGCTGGTGCGGTGACCCGAACCGAGCCGTCCGCACGCGACGTCGCCTCCATCGAGCCCCCGATGACGACGACCGAGGACGTCGGGCGCCATCTCTGCGCGGCATCGGGGACGAGGAAGTCCTGGGCGACGTTCGGTCCGACCGACTTCTCCTGGAAGCCGGCGCCGGCGCGCAGGAACCCCAGCGCCACCTGCTCCTTCGAGGCCCCCGTGACCGGCCCCTCCGGCACGATCCGGATCGGCTCGATTTGCGGCTCTCCCAGTCGGCGCCCCGGTTGGACCGGGCCGCCTTCGGGCAGCCCGGTGCATCCGGCAAGGACGACAAGCACCGCTACGGCGAGTGCCCGACCGGCCCGCCTCACGTCGGCACCCGAGTCGGGTTGAGGGGCAACGGGGATGCCTCGATGGCTGCGTATGCCGAGCGCGGCAGGGTCAGCCGGAAACACGACCCCTCCCCGGGCTGTCCCCACGCCTGGAGCCACCCGCGATGCAGACGCGCGTCCTGCAGCGAGATGGCCAACCCCAACCCGGTGCCACCGGTGGTCCGCGCGCGCGCGGGATCCGCTCGCCAGAACCGGTTGAACACCTTGGCCGCGTCGCCGGGGCGCAGTCCGACACCGTGGTCGCGCACGGTCACCGCGACGGCCCCGTCATTCATCCCGACCGTCACCACGACCGGTTTGCTCTCGCCGTGCTCGACCGCGTTCACCACGAGGTTGCGCAGGATGCGCTCGACCCGCCGTGGCTCGACATCGGCCACGCACGGCTCCTCCGGGACGACCACCTCGAGGGACGAACCACGCCGAGCGGCGAGCGGCCGGGCCGCCTCGACCACCCGGCGCACGAGCACCCGGACGTCGGTGGTCTCCACATCGATGACCGCCGCGCCCGCGTCGTAGCGCGAGATTTCGAGGAGATCCGACAACAGCGCCTCGAACCGGTCCAGCTCGTTATGGAGCAGTTCGGCGGAACGGCTCACGGCGGGCTCGAACTGCGCCCGCCCGTCGTGGATCAGGTCGGCTGCCATCCGGATCGTCGTCAAGGGGGTGCGTAGCTCGTGAGAGACGTCGGAGACGAACTGCTGCTGCACGGTGGAGAGTTCCTCGAGCCGGGCGATCTGGGCCTGCAGACTCGCCGCCATCGTGTTGAAGGACTTGGCCAGTCGGGCCAGGTCGTCTTCGCCCTTGGCCGACATCCGTTCATCGAGATGCCCGGTCGAGAGTTGCTCGGCGACCCCGGCCGCCTGTCGCACCGGCACGACCACCATACGGGTGACGGCAGAGGCGATGGCCCCGAGCAGGGTGACGAGCAGGAGCGCACCCAGCACGAACGCGCCAGTGACCAGGTCGAGGGTGTCGCGTTCCCGGGTCAGCGGGTAGATGAGGAACAGCGAGTATTCGCCGACCAGGTCGATGGTGAGCTCTTGGCCGACCACGATGGCCGACACCCGGCGTTCGGTTGTCGGGTCGAGCAGGGCGATGACCTTGGTCTGTTGCCGTTGCGGGTCGGCGGCAACGGCTTCACGCAGGTCCATGGGTATGTCGGCCAGTTCGATACCGCTGGTCAGCACGGCCGACAGTTGCTGATCCGAACGGTTCCCGACGGATCGGATCAGCGCCGCGTAGCGCGACCCCTCCCCGCCGGTGAGCGTTCCGACGATCTGCTGGGCGAACTGCTGCAGTTCGCCGACGTTGTCCCGCTGGTCGGTGTTCCCGAATCGCTGGACGGTTTCGCCGTGAAGCCGCAGCGCCTCGGCGGTGGCCACCCGCTCGGCATTGCCGACCAGCCCGTCAGCGATCTGCCGATAGAGATAGGTCCCCACCCCCATGAGCACGACAAGGCCTAGGGCCATCGTCGTGGCGACGACACGCACGGCCAGTGAGCGACGCCACCCCCCGAGCGCCTGGTGGAGCAGCCGCCGGGGCTCGTGGCGTGCCGGGGTCGACATCGCTAGGCCGGGCCGGCCTTGTACCCGACCCCGCGCACGGTGACGACGATCTCCGGATGCTCGGGGTCGTGCTCGATCTTGCTGCGCAGGCGCTGGACGTGGACGTTGACCAGTCGAGTGTCCCCGGCGTGCCGGTAGCCCCAGACCTGTTCGAGGAGCACCTCACGGGTGAAGACCTGCCAGGGCTTGCGGGCCAAGGCGACGAGCAGGTCGAACTCCAGCGGGGTCAGGGACAGCGGCACACCGGCGCGACGCACCGAATGACCGGCGACGTCTATGTCGAGGTCGCCGATGGCCAACCGCTCCTGCTCAGGCTCGTCCCCACGCCGGAGCCGGGCGCGGATCCGCGCGATGAGCTCTTGGTGCTTGAACGGCTTGAGGACATAGTCGTCGGCGCCCGACTCCAGGCCCACGACGATGTCGACGGTGTCCGTCCGGGCGGTGAGCATGACAATGGGGACACCCGATTCGGCGCGGATGCGCCGGCAGATCTCGATGCCGTCCATCCCCGGGAGCATGACGTCGAGAAGCACGAGGTCGGGTCGCGCCTCGCGGAACACGCCCAGCGCGGCATTGCCGTCGGCGACGTGATCGACCTCGAAACCCTCGGACTGCAAGACGATGCCGAGCATCTCGGCCAGGGCGAGGTCGTCATCGACGACGAGGACACGTCCCCTCACCCGGGATCCCTCCTTCATGCGTCGGCGGGTACGCAGACGGGCCTATCTTCACACACGGCTCAGGCGTGGAGCCGCAGGATCGCCAGAGCATGAAGAAGGCGCCCTCCCAGGGGGTGAAGGGCGCCTTCCGTTCTCAAGTATGGCCCCTCCCCACCCCGGGTGTGCAAGTGGACACGGCCATCAGTTGCGCCGTGTCGGCGCACACTTGGGCCGATTTGGGGTCATTTGCGTTGTCAGACGACCGACGACCCCCGCATCTGTGATGCAGGTCACAAGGGAGGGTCGTCGGCGAGTCAGTATCGGTAGTGATCCGGCTTGTACGGCCCTGAGACATCGACGCCGAGATACTCGGCCTGCTCCTTGGACAACTCGGTCAACTCCACCCCGAGGGCCTCGAGGTGGAGTCGGGCCACCAGCTCGTCGAGGTGCTTGGGCAGGACGTGCACGCCGACGGGGTAGGAGTCCGTCTTGGTGAACAGCTCGATCTGGGCGATCGTCTGGTTCGAGAACGAGTTGCTCATGACGAAACTCGGATGTCCCGTGGCGTTGCCCAGGTTCATGAGGCGCCCTTCGGACAGCACGATCACCGAGTGCTCGCCGCGATTGCCGGCCGCCGGGAACGTCCATTCGTGGACCTGGGGTTTGATCTGGGTCTTGGCGATGCCTGGCACGCGGGCCAGGCCCGCCATGTCGATCTCGTTGTCGAAGTGGCCGATGTTGGCCACCACCGCCTTGTCCTTCATCGCGGCCATGTGCTCGGCCGTGACGACGTCGAAGCACCCGGTCGCCGTGATGACGATGTCCGCCATACCGACGACGTCCTCGAGGCGGGCCACCTGGTAGCCCTCCATGGCGGCCTGGAGCGCACAGATCGGGTCGACCTCGGTGACCACGACCCGGGCCCCCTGACCGGCGAGGGACTGGGCGCATCCCTTGCCGACATCGCCAGACCCACAGACCACCGCCACCTTCCCACCGATGAGCAGGTCGGTCGCCCGGTTGAGCCCGTCGATGAGCGAGTGCCGGCAGCCGTACTTGTTGTCGAACTTGCTCTTGGTCACCGAGTCGTTGACGTTGATGGCAGGGAACAGCAACTCGCCGGCCTCGGCCAGCTGATAGAGCCGGTGCACCCCGGTCGTGGTCTCCTCGGTGACGCCCTTGATCCCGGCCGCCGTGCGCGTCCACTTCTGCGCGTCGAGCGCCATCGAGGCGCGGACGAGTTCCTTGACGACCGCGAACTCCTCGGAGTCGTCCTCGGTCACCGGCGGGACGAGGCCGGCCTGCTCCCATTCGCGGCCCTTGTGCACCAGCAAGGTGGCGTCACCACCGTCGTCGAGAATCATGTTCGGCACCGTGGAACCGACCTCGTCAGCCGGCCAGGTGAGGATCTGCTCGGTGCACCACCAGTATTCGGGCAGACTCTCGCCCTTCCAGGCGAACACCGGGACCCCCCGCGGGTGCTCCACCGTGCCGTTCGGGCCGACGACGGCGGCGGCGGCGGCTTCGTCCTGCGTGGAGAAGATGTTGCAGGAGGCCCAACGGACCTGCGCACCGAGTGCAACCAGCGTCTCGATGAGGACGGCGGTCTGGACCGTCATATGGAGCGACCCGGCGATCCGCGCGCCGGCCAGCGGTTTGCTGGCGCCGTACTGCTCCCGCAGGGCCATGAGGCCGGGCATCTCGTGCTCGGCGAGGCGCAACTGGTGGCGACCGGCCTCGGCCAGACCGAGGTCGGCGACCTTGAAGTCGAAGGACATGCGAAGACTCCTGGGGTGGGGTGATGGAGGACCCCGGCGTAGCCCATCTGGGCGCGAGCACGCGGGTCATCACCCACGCCGGCAGGTGATCAGTGTAGTCGCCTAGGGTGGTGCGCATGCCCACGCCGACCGGCACCCTCACCTGGTCTGCGGCCACGCAGCGACGCGAGTTGCTCGCCGGTCCGGTGGCCGCAGCCCTCCCCGTCGTGCCCAGCGCCAAGGTCGCGGCCATCGACCCCGAACTGGCCGACACCGCGGCGTTCTGTGCCGCGTATGACGTGGCGCTCGACGCCTCGGCGAACTGCGTGGTCGTCGCCGGGCGTCGCGGTGGAGTGACGACCTACGCGGCGATCCTCGTTCTGGCCACGCACCGGGCCGACATCAACGGGATCGTCCGCCGACACCTCGACGTCCGCAAGATCTCCTTTGCGCCCATGGCCGAGGCGGTTCGGCTGACCGACATGGCGTACGGCGGGATCACCCCCGTGGGTCTGCCCTCCGGATGGCCCATCCTGTGCGACAGCGCGGTGGCTCAGGCCGGGCCCGTCGTGATCGGCAGCGGACGTCGTGACAGCAAGCTGCTCGTCGAGGCCGCCGAGCTCGCCGAGCTCGCCACCGTGCTGCCCCTGGCCGCGCCCGTGGGCTGAGCGGCGCTCGAGGGTCAGTCGGCCTTGCGCGGTGGCCGGCCCTCCTCGACGAGCAACACCGGTATGCCGTCGTCGACCCGGTAGGCCAGACCGCACGAGACACCGCCGCAGACCAGTTCGGCCGCACCGTCAGGCCCCACTCCATCGAGCAACTCGGCGTGACACCGTGGGCACCGCAGGATCTCCCGCAGCCACGGCTCGATGCCCGGAATCGCCATGATCATGAACCTTCCCGGATGAGCGCGAGCGCCTCGTCCCGCACTCCCTCCATGGTGGCGCGATCGCGCGCCTCGACATTGAGCCGCAGCAGCGGCTCGGTGTTGCTTGCCCGCACGTTGACCCACCACAGGGCCCGCTGGT
This sequence comes from Actinomycetota bacterium, assembly GCA_052034115.1. Classification (GTDB taxonomy): domain Bacteria; phylum Actinomycetota; class Actinomycetes; order Actinomycetales; family Dermatophilaceae; genus Lutibacillus. The sequence goes on along the minus strand of JBPOIZ010000005.1, from coordinate 35,152 downwards.
CACCCGAGGGGTCGCCTGCCGTGCAGGTCAGCCCGTCGAGCTCGTCGATCGCCAGACCCCGATCCTGCGCCCAGGCGCGGATCCGTCCTGCAGCGGCCGGGACGTCATCGACCCGGCTGTTGATCTCCCCCGACGCGACATACCGGTCGTATTCGGCGACCAGCTGCGACAGCGGCAACGGCTGTGAGCCCAGCGCCGCCATCACGTGCATCGCCGCGAGCATTCCGGTATCTGCGAACCAGAAGTCCCGGAAGTAGTAGTGGGCGGAGTGCTCACCGCCGAAGACGGCGCCCTCCTGCGCCATCACCGCCTTGATGAACGAGTGACCGACGCGGGTGCGGACCCCGACGCCGCCCGATTCGGCGACGACCTCGGGCACGGCAGCGGAGGAGATGACGTTGTAGACGATGCGCACCGACGCCGGGTCGACGCCCGCGGCAGCCTCCCGGGCGATCTCACGTCGCGCCACCATGGCGGTGATCGCGGACGGGTTCACCGGGGCGCCGCGTTCGTCCACCACGAAGCAGCGATCCGCGTCACCGTCGAAGGCCAGGCCCAGGTCGGCTCCCCGGGCAAGGACTTCACGTTGTAGGTCACGCAGGTTCTCCGGCTCGAGCGGATTCGCCTCGTGGTTGGGGAACGTCCCGTCCAGTTCGAAGTACATCGGCTCGACGATCACGGGCAGCGCATCCAGCCCGCCCGCGTCGGTCAGAACCGTCGGGACGGTCAGCCCGGCCATCCCGTTGCCCGCGTCGACGACGACGCGCAGCGGCCGGATCCCACGCAGGTCGACCAACCCCCGCAGGTAGGTCGCGTACTCGGCGGTGATGTCGCGCTGCCGGATGACCCCCGCGGTCCGAGCCGGCACCTGTTCTCCGTCGAGGAGGCGCAGGGCCATGTCCCGGACCTGCGCCAAGCCGGTGTCAAGGCTGATCGGGCGGGCCTGGGATCGGCACATCTTCAGGCCGTTGTACTGCGCCGGGTTGTGGCTGGCGGTGAGCATGACCCCCGGCAGGTCGAGCGCGCCGCTGGCGTAGTACAACCCGTCGGTCGAGGTCAGCCCCAGGAGCAGGACGTCCAGGCCGCGCCCGGCAGCCCCCTCGGCAAAGGCGGCGGCCAACTGTGGCGAGGACGGACGCATGTCATGGCCGATAACGATGGCTGACGCACCATCTGGACGCGCGATGACGTCGGCGAAGGCTGCGCCGAGCGCTGCGACGGTCGGTCCGTCGAGCTGGTCGGGCACGACGCCGCGGACGTCATACGCCTTGACGATCTCGGCGAGCGGGTGGCCAGGCATGAGAAGGACCCTACCCGAGCGGCCGAGCCGCTCAGGCGTCCCGCACGACGCGCAGATGGGGTCGTCCCGCCACCGGCGCCTGGTCCGGCGCCGTGGACCGCCCGACGTCGCGGACCGCATCGGCCAAGGCGAGCAAATCGTCGCTGCTCGGCGGTGGTGCGACGAACTCGCCAGGCAGTCGCACGATGTCCCACCCGCGAGGTGCCGTCAGCCGCTCGGCGTGGACCGCGCACAGATCGTAGGTGTGCGGTTCGGCGTAGGTGGCCAAGGGCCCGAGGACCACGGTGGAGTCGGCATAGACGTAGGTGAGCGTGGCAACGGCAGGCCCCGCACAACCGGCCTTCGAGCACCGCCGTTTCAGTCCCACGGGTGGACTCTAGCCGGGGGCGCCGGGCCCCTTCCCGCGGCGCGCCGGACGAGCGCCTAGAGTTCCACCATGCCCACAGCGCGCCGGACCGCAGCCGCGTCGGTGCCCCCGCGGGGCGGTCCGCTCCGGGACCGCCGGGGACGAGGCATCCGCGGACCCCTGGCCTGGCCACCCGTTCCAGCGATGCTCAGCCGCGCGGCCGAGTTCGACGAGATCGTTCTCGACGCGGTGGCACGGCTGGAAAGTCGGTGGGGGCGACCCTTCCCGCCGATGGAGCTCGCGGTCGAGGAGGTGCCGCCGAGCGATCCGGCCCCCTGGGAGCACCGACAGGTCTCTTTGGGCCGGGTGTTCCCGGCGACGGCATCGGCTCCGCACCGGGTGGTGATCTACCGGCGTCCGGTGGCCACGCGGGTCCACGGCGACGCCGAGTTGGCGGCCCTGGTGTTGCACGTGCTCACCGAGCAACTCGCCGGCATGCTCGGCATCGGACCCGAAGACCTCGACCCCGACTACGAGACGTTCTGATCGTCGGCCCGGAGGACCACCTCCGGCGCCCGGAGCTGAAGGTCGACAACCGGCAGCACGGTCACCAGGTCGCTGACGCCACGTCGGCCGGCGATGACCGCTGCGAAGACCTGGCCCCCCTGGGGCTGAACCCAGATCTCGCTCGCCGCAGCCGCAGACACCCTCACCGAGCCGGCCTCTGGCACGGTGACCCGCTTCGTCGTCGCCACCCCCTTGACGACGGTGGTGACTCGGACCGTGGTGGCCCCTTGGGTGCTCGACAGGACGAGGTCTGCGGCACCATCGGGGTTCGGGGACGGGCCGAGTGCCACGCCGCCGAGGTCGGTCAGCGCCGGCACGGCGGGCACCCAGGCCAGATCAGCGGGGGTCGCGGCGGCCGGCGTGCCGGGCTCCACCGTCGCAAACCGCTGCACCATGGCGGCGGCAACGACTGGTTCACTGCTGCGCACCTGGATGGCGAAGACCGCATCGGTCACGGCGGCCAGCGAGATGTCCTTCGTCGCTCCCCCGGCCACCTTGACGACCCCACCTGACGGCAGTGTCCGAGGTCCATCGGGGGTCAGGACCCGGACCTGGACGTCGGCTGGTGAGTTCCCCGGCACGGAGACGCGCAGGGTGGTCGCCTTGCCGAGGGCTGCCGGGACGACGAGGTCGGTCGAGGGGGGCGCGGTCGACGACGAATCGTCGGCTCCCCGGCCGGTGGCCTTGACGATCCAGGCATCGTCGAGCACGGCCCCGACGGTTCCCCCGGTCGCCACGACATGCACGGCGGGCGACGCCTCCTGGGGGACCAGGGCATCGAGGAGCACTGAGCTGCGACCGCCGGCCGGGACGGTGACGGCGTCGGACGAACTCGTGGGGAGCAACCCCGCCGTGCCATGGACGTCGACGCGAACCGAGACCGGGTTGGCGCCCGAGTTCACCAGCACGAGCCGCTCCCGGCGGGTGGGGTCGGACCCGCCGGCCATAAGCCAGTGCTCGGCTGCCGGCGGGCGGCAGACCGTGCCCGCCAAGGCGCGGGTGTCTCCCTGGGCGGCGACGAAGGTCTGAGTTGCCACCAGGCCGGGAGCACCGCCCTCGCTGAGGACCTGCGCGCCGACTGCGCCCTTGACCACCGCTTGGGTGCGCCGACCCGGAGCGGGGACCTTGGCCAGCACTGCCCCGCCAGGCAAGGTGGTGACCCCACCGCTGGCCAGCGCGGCCGACCGAAGGTCCTCAGGGAGGAGGTCGTCGGGCACGGACGCGGCGTACACGGTCGTGACGCCGCTCGTGACGGGCACTCCCGCCAAACCCTCCGTCTGCGGTCCGGGGCACAACAGCACGGTGCTGGTCACCGGCACGAGCGACGGGCCCGCGCTGGGCGACGGTTCCGGCGCCGGAAGGCTGGACAACTGCAACGGGGGCACGGAGGCAACACCAACGAGCACCCCGACGGCTAGCCCGACGACTCCCACGACTCGGCCGATCCCCCACCAGAGTGGCTTCATCCCACGAACCCCCGCAGTCGGGACCGCCGCGATCCGAACGGGACGGCGAGAAAGACCACCACGCCGAGCAGCGCCAGTTGCGAACGCAGCCACCACGGGTCCGCGGGAGGGACCGAGACGTCCAGCCGGAAGGCACCCGTGGGCAGCCGATAGGTCGGCCGGTCGCCGACCGGCACAGCGGTCAAGGTGCGCCCGTCGGCGGCCACGACCGCGTGCTGCGCCCACCCCAAGGATTCGGCGACGCGAAGTCGACGCTCACCGGCCGAGGCGGGCAGCTGCACCGACGTCGAGCTGTGCGCCCCCTGCATCGGCACGTCAGCCTGGACCCCGCCGTCGGCATCCGTCAGCAGCAATCGCGCCGGGGGCACCGACCGGGTCGGGTCGTCGGCTGCCGGTCCGGCGGCGACCCGCCACAGCACCTGCCCGGTGGTTGCCCCGAGTCGGGCCAGCCCCTCGGTGGCATCGAGTCGGCGGGCGATCTCTGCGTCGCCTTCGCCACTGACCCCGACGAAGGTGATCCCCTCCTGTGCCAATCCAGCGGACAGGTCGGCGCCGGCCGAGCCGGGACCGACGATGCGGCGAACCAACGCCTCGACAACCGGGTCCGGCGCCGTTTGGGGTTCCACCAGACCCCGCTGAAGGGCAGCGGGCTCTCGGCCCTCGAGTCGGTAGACGACCGCGTCGGCACTCAGCGTCACGGTGAGCAGCCGGCTGCCGGTCGGACCGTTCGCGGACTCGGTGGCGACGGCGGGCACGGCATCGGCCCCCACCGGTCGCGGTTGAACATCGTGCATCCACACCCCGCCGGCCGTCGCCGCAGCGACGCAGAGGCCCACCACGACGGACCCGGCCCGCAGCGATGCCCGAACGGCTGGGCGCCCGCCCACGTGGCTGCTCCACACACTCAGTCCGACCAGGGCAAGACCGGCCACCGCGACGGTGTAGACCTCCAGCCCGATGCCCGCCCAGCTCGACGCCGGGGTCATCGTCCCATCGGCGGTGCGCAGGTCGCCGACACGCACCAACGGGGCCATTGCGGCCAGGCCGAGACCGAGCGAAGCCAGCAGCCCCATCCCCGTCGTGGCCATCGCCGACGCCCGGCCACGGCGGGGCCAGACCAGCGCCGCCACCACCGGCACGGCGAGCGGCACGAGCAGGTAGGGGAAAACCGTCGTCGGCAGCTCCAGGCGAGCCAGAGCCAGGGCCCAATGCGTGCCGGGTTGTCCCCAGCCCGTCGCCTGGAGCAATCCGGGCGCGCCGAGCAGGGCCGCCGGGTCCTCCCAGACCTGGCGGACCCACGGCCCCATGAGAGCGGTCGGCACGACGAGCAGGACCAGCGCACGCCAGCGGCGGCCAGCCCCGGGGCCGACGGCGAGCAGCACGAGGGCGGCGAGCGCGCCGACGGCCAGATAGATCGGGACGCAGGCACCGATCAACCCGATCCCCAAGGCGGTCGCGAAGGTCGCGGTCGCAGTGGCCGACCGCTCGCAGACCCGCACGAACCCGGCCACAACAGCTGGGAGCAGGACGTGGGCGAGCACCGCCGCCACTCGGCCTTGAGAAAGCGCCACCAGCCCGACCGGGGCGCCGGCCCACAGCAAGGCGATGAGGGCGCGCGGCCAACGGCGAGTGGTCGCCACCCGCCCGGCGAGGTAGGCGACCACAGCCGCCGCGGGTATGGCGAGCAGGAGCGTCCAGGCAATGGTGACCGCCGCCGGAGATCGGCCGGTGCCGACGCCGGGGACCCACTCCGCCAGCCAGGTCAGGCCCGCCAACAACCCCAGGAAGGGACGTGCAGCGCCCGGGCCACCAAGCCCTGCACCGTGCCAGCTGTCCTGGGCGCTCTGCCAGAGCCCCGCAGAGTTCGTGGTGACCGCGAAGAGCTCACCGCCGGCCATGCCTCGACCTGTCGGCCCGAAGGCACCGTCGGCGATGGCCACCCGCCAGAGCACTGCCGATGCGGCGGCGGCCGCCAGGGTCACCAGGACGCCGGGGTTGGTCAGCACGCGCCGCGGCAGCGAGGCCGGCAGCACGTGCAGGTCCTCGGCCTCTTCGGCCACCGGCCCGCTCTCCACCGGACGGAGCTGGGCCGCACTGGCCCGTCGTTCCGCGGTCCACGACGGGGTGAGAGCCTCCTGGACGGCGTCCCAGGTCTGGCGAATGGCCGCGCCAGTGCTGACGAACAGGCCATGAAGGTGCCGTGGCGAGACCTGGCGCAGGCGACGGGCCTGCCATCTGGACCGCAGGATCCGGGCTGGGGCCGCGAGTGCCACGAGGTCGCCGAGCTCGGCCCACGCATGCCGGGGGCGTTTGAGGAGCAGGAGGGCCGAGAACCCGACGACCGAGCTGATGGCGATCCACACGCCGAGCAGAGGCATCGTCCACCAGGAGCAGCGGGCCAACGCTACCCGTCGGGCCGCGACGCGCCGAGCCCGCTCCGACCCACGCAACGACGGGGCACCCTCGCGGTCACCGGTGGCCGAGGCGGACGCCTCGCGCATCCGGGCGGATGGGACCACGACGACTCGATGCCCGTCGAGTTGGGCGCGCCACCCGAAGTCCACATCGACACCGAGCGGGCCGAAGCCCGCATCGAGCCCGCCGAGCTCGTCGTAGACATCCCGGCGCACCAGCATGCCGTTCGTCGCGACGGCGATGACGTCGGCGCGCGCGTCATACTGCCCCTGATCGCGTTCACCCGGATGCGGCGAGGAGATCCGGCGCCCGGCGCGAGTCAGCTGGACGCCGACCTCGACCAGCGTTCGGGGGTCCTCCCAGCGGACGATCTTCGGGCCGGCCACCCCGACCGAAGGCGATCGGCCGACGGCGGTGAGCAGCCGGGCCAGGCAGTCTGGGTCCGGCGCCCCGTCGTCGTGAAGCAGCCAGACCCACTCGGCGGCGCCGTCCTCGCACGCAGGTGCCATGGCGGGGTCGCGCAGTGCGTCGGCGACGGCGGCGGCATACCGCGGGGCCGCTGCGACGTGGCGCACCTCCACCAGGCCGACAGCCCGGCGGATCCCCACGTGGTCCGCGGCGATGTCGCGCGAGCCATCCGTGGAGGCCAGGTCGACGATGAGGAGACGGTCCGGTGGCCGGGTCTGCCCGGCGACGGCGTCCAGGGTCTCCGGGAGCCACCGGGCCCCGTCGCGCACCACGAGGACAGCGCTGACGCTGGGGGCGGGGGCTTCGGAGACAGTCACGGGATCTCGCGGCGCGGCGGGCGCCGACGCGTCAGACGGCGCGCTTCTTCAGCTTGCGTCGTTCGCGCTCGGACAGACCGCCCCAGATGCCGAAGCGTTCGTCGTTGCCTAGGGCGTACTCGAGGCATTCGGACCTCACCTCGCAGGACAGGCAGACCTTCTTGGCCTCGCGGGTGGAGCCACCCTTCTCGGGGAAGAAGGCCTCCGGGTCGGTCTGGGCGCACAGCGAACGTTCCTGCCACGACAGCTCCCCCCCGGGACTGACGTCCGTGATGATCAGCTGCAGCTCGTGCACGACTCTCCTCCTGACGCTTGGGCTGCTAGCTCGGCTCGTCCTCAGGTCCGCTGTCGTGATCAAGGTGGGACCTGTGTGTCGGATCCCCGAGGGGACCGAAAGAACAATAGTGGAATTACACGCGTGTCATACCCGGTTCGTCAAGCCGTGATCTGCTATTTGCAGCCGATGCCGCGAACGTGCTAGAGACGCGGGGACGGTGGTCGAGCTCCCGCGGCCATCACCCGACCCGCGACCGGAGGCCCCATGAACGTCACCCTGCTGGCCGGAGGAGTCGGCGGGGCGAGGTTCATCCGTGGCCTCGCCGCAGCCCTGACCCAGAGCCCCGGTGACCACTCGATCACTGTCATCGGGAACACCGGTGACGACATCACCTTGTACGGCCTGCGGGTCTGCCCTGATCTCGACACGTTGCTCTACACCCTCGGCGGCGCCGTCCACGAAGGCCAAGGCTGGGGACGCGCCGAGGAGAGCTACGCCACCCAAGGCGAGCTGAGCGCGTATGGCGTTGCCCCCGACTGGTTCCGGCTCGGCGACCTGGATCTGGGCACGCATGTCGCCCGCTCGCTGTGGCTGGGCCAAGGCTGGACGTTGTCCGAGGTCACGGCCCGCCTGGCCGCCCGCTGGGGGCTGCCCGGCCGCGGCATCACCGTGCTGCCGATGACCGATTCCCCCGTGGAGACGCACGTGGTCATCGACGAGGGTGAAGGGCCTCGAGCCGTGCACTTCCAGGAGTGGTGGGTGCGGCGGCACGCCGAGGTGCCCGCGCAACGCTTCGTCGTCGTCGGGATCGACCGGGCGCAGCCCGCGCCCGGGGTGCTGGACGCGATCACCCAGGCGGACCTGCTCGTCCTTCCGCCCAGCAACCCCGTCGTCTCGGTGGGGGTGATCCTCGGAGTTCCCGGCATCCGGGAGGCGCTGCGCGACGCCGGAGCCCCGGTCGTGGGGGTCAGCCCGATCGTCGGTGGCCGCCCGGTCCGTGGGTATGCCGACGCCTGCCTGGCGGCGCTCGGCCTGCCGGCGACGCCGCAGGCCGTCGCCGGTCTCTACGCGGACTTCCTCGACGGGTGGTTGGTGGCCCCCGGCGATCTGCCCGCGGACGGCACCGGGTATGCCGAGTCCCTCACGGTGCGCTCGACCCCGCTGCTCATGACCGACCTCCCCGCCGCGACCCACCTCGGGGCCGCCGCGCTCGAACTGGGCCGTGACCTGCAGGCCGCGAGGTGACTGCGCGGCTGAGCGTCGTCGGGCTGACCGGCATACCCGAGGTGGTGCCCGGCGACGACCTGGTCGACCTGCTCCTGGCCGCCGTGGCCGCGGCCGGCGAGCAGCTGACCGACGGCGACGTCCTCGTCATCTCGAGCAAGGTCGTCTCCAAAGCGCTCGCCCTCGTCGCGAGGACCGCGGCGCGAGACGCTGTCGTTGCCGACCACACGGTGCAGGTGGTGGCCGAGCGCGACGTCGCGGGCCGGCTGACCCAGGTGGTTCGCTCGGTGTCCGGGCCGGTGATGGCGGCGGCCGGCGTAGACGCCTCGAACACCGGCGGGGACGTCCTGCTCACCTTGCCGACCGACCCGGACGCGGTCGCGGCCTCGCTGCGGTCCGGCGTCATCGCTCGCACCGGGCTGCGGCGGGTTGGCGTCGTCGTCACCGACACCGCCGGTCGCCCCTGGCGGGCCGGCCAGATCGACCTCGCCCTGGGCGCCGCCGGCCTCCTCGTGCTGGAGGACCTGCGGGGCACGCCCGACGCGGATGGTCGCATCCTGTCGGTGACGGCCCGCTGCCTTGCCGATGAGGTGGCTGCCGCCGCGGACTTGGTCAAGGGGAAGGCGGAGCGGATCCCGGCCGCCCTCGTGCGTGGCCTGGACCGGTATGTCGGTGCGGACACCCCTGGCGCGCGCAGCCTGGTGCGCGACGGCGAGGCCGACTGGTTCGCCCTCGGCACACAGGAGGCCGTCCGGGCCGCGCTGGGAGTGGCCCCAGGCAGCCCCGCGGCGCAGGCCTGCGGCATCCGGGCGAGTGGCCCCGAACCGGCTCGGACCCGGGTGACGCGCGCCGTTGCGGTCGCCGTCCGGTCGGTCGTGGGGGCCGACGTCAGCGTGGCCGAGGACGTCATCGAGGCGAGCGGGGCCGATGCCCTCAGCGTCGGGATGCTGGCGGCGCGGCTCGACGTGGCCCTCAACGGTGAGGGAATCCAGCACCGGATCGTCCGGGAGAACAACCGGGTCCGGATCCACCTGCAGCTCTAGGTCACCGAGGCAGGTGCGTCGGCAGCGACCGTCGGGGCCCACGCCGTGGTGCGGCATGTCCGGCGAGCTCGAGCAGGCGCTGCACCCGATACCGGTGCCCGACATACGGCTCGAGGATCTCCAGCATCCGCTCGTCGTCGACGATCTCCCCGACCAGAGCCCAGCCGACGTTGCGGGCCACGTGGTAGTCGCCCACACTCACCGCATCGGCGTCCCCGAGGGCACGCTGGGCCACCTCCGCGCTCGTCCACACGCCGATGCCCGGGAGGGTCTGGAGGGCGGTCCGGGCCTGCTCGGTCGGCTGGTCGCTTAGGGCCTCCAGCCGCCCGGCCCGCAAGACCGCCCCGCGAACCGTGCTGGTCCGGCTCGGCTCCAACCCTGCGCGCAGCCAGGCCCACGACGGGATGGCCGCCCAGGTGTGCGGCGCCGGCGGGACGAACAAGCCAGGACGCGGGCCAGGAGCCGGCTCACCGAATCGGCGCACCAACGCGCGGTATCCCGCGAAGGCCTCCTTGCCGGTGACCTTCTGCTCGATGATCGCCGGAACCAGTGCGTCGATCACGAGCCGAGACCGAGGGACCCGCCAGTGTCGGAAGCGCTTGACGGCCTCGACGAGGGCCGGGTGGCGCGGCTCGAAGGCGCCGCCTCGGTCGCTGTCGCCGAGCAGATCGGGAAGGCTCTCGAGAAGCCAAGTCGCACCGCTGCCCCACGCACGGGCCTCGACACGCTCCCCCACCGCCCGCAGGTGGACGGCCGCGGGGCCCTCTGGAGTGCGGCTCGCGCGCCACCACGCGCCGTCGGGATCGACGGCGTGTGTGGGATCCCCCGCGCCGCGCCGGAAGGTGGACAGCTGGACACCGAGGGGCACCGGTCGGCCGGCGCGCCATACCCGCACGGCTTCGGTGTCCATGCGGGACAGTGTCACCCACCGCACCGACATAGGGTGGCCCCGTGTCGACGCCATTCACCGAAATGGGCCACCTCTGGCGCACCGACCCCACCGCTCCCCGACTGACGTGGTACGACCTCAAGACCGGCGAGCGCCTCGAGCTGTCCGGACGCGTGCTCCACATGTGGGCGAGCAAGGCCGCCGGTCTGCTCGAGGACGAGGCGGCGTTGGGGCCGGGCGACACCCTGGCCCTGGCTTTGCCGGTGCACTGGCGGGCGACCTACTGGGGGCTCGCCGCGTGGGCGGTCGGGGCCAGCGTCGACGTCACCGATCCGGCGTCCCCGGACGTCCTGGTCACCAACGCGGCCACCGCAGCGGCGGGGCGCCCCGCCGGCACGACCATCCTGGTCACCCTGCCCGCACTGGCCAGATCGCACCCGGGCGGCACCCCGCCCGGCGTGCTGGACGAGGCCGCCATGGTGGGCACCTTCCCGGACCGCTATGTCGCCACGGCGGTCCCGGGTCCGGCGGATCTGGCCTTGGTCGCCGACGACGGGCCCACGACGTATGCGGGCCTGGTGGCACCGCGGCGCGGGGGGAGGGTGCTCGTGGCCCACCGCGACGACCAGACGGCAGCAGCGTTGCTCACCTGTCTACGGGTATGGTCCGCCGGCGGTTCGGTGGTCCTGGTCGGAGGGCTGGAGGGTGCCGACGACGAGGTGGCAGCCCTGGAGCGGATCGCCGCAGTCGAACGGACCGACGACCGGGTGCCAGGGCCTCAGTAACGACCGAACCTGCGGTCGAGCGCTTCCCACGTCGGAGCTGCCACCACGCCGGTCCGAGCCAGCGACATCGCCTTCTGGAAGGCCCGGACCGCCGCGTCGGTGCGGGTGCCGAAGTAGCCGGTCTGGGACACGCCGAGCACCTTCTGCACCGCGACGACGGCAGCACCCGTGCTCCCGACCTTAATGGCCTGGGACCGGAACTGCAGGAACGGATAGGCCCGCTTCTCCAGCGACCGCCACATGCCCTGGTCGACGACGCCGGTCACCCTCAGCCCCGCGGATCGTTGGTAGCTGCGCACGGCGGCCTCGGTCAGCGGCCCGAAATCGCCGTCGACCGCCAGACCGCCCAACGACCGCTGGACGATGCGCACCGCATCACCGCGACAGCCGCGGCTCAACTGGACCTGCAGGTATGCCGTGTATCGGGTGGCCTGGGTCACCGTGCGGGCCGCGGCGATCGCGGCTGCGGTCGGGGCACATCTGCTCACCGGTAGGGCGGTCGGCGTGCTCGGGGTCGCCACCAGGTTGAGCGCCTTCCGAGTGGCCAGATCCGCCACCCCTGTCTCGGCCAGGTGGTGTTCCCTTTGGAAGGCCATGACCCGGTCCCGCGTCATCGGCCCGAAGTAGCCCGTGAGGGGCAGCCCGCCGAGGCGCTTCTGCAGGACCTTGACCGAGGGCGACGTCATACCGAACGTCAGGTCATCCGGGGACGGTTTGGAGGGGAGCGCAACGGCGGTGGCCGTGCCCCTTGTCGACAGGCTCAGGCCGAGCGTCGCCAGGGTCACCCGGTCTGCGACGCCGGTCACCGGCAGACCATGGCGCCGCTGATGGGACTGGACGGCAGTCTGCGTCATCGGACCGAACCATCCGGTCACCGGGAGTCCGCCGAGCGCGCGCTGCAGCGCCTTGACGGCATCGGACTCCATGCCGTAGGTCAGCGCGACGATCGGCCCAGGCCTCGGTGCCGGGCCGGTGACCGGACCGGTGAGGACCGTGGTCGCGGCGGAGCCGGTCCACCACGAGGTCCGCTTCATCGCGCCGTTCCAGGTGAACGAGAAGTGGATGTGGTCGGTGTGCGGCGAGTCCCCGTGATACGGCGCCCAACCGCGCGCGGTGTCGTAGGCCCGCCACTGCCGGTTGTTCCAGATGATGTACATGATGCCGAACCGGCGCGCCACGCCGCCTGGGACGCCGGCGGAGTCCGGACCGGTCAGCCAGGCCAGCACCGAGTCGGCGACGGCCTTCTGCTTGGGGTTGTTGACATGGAGCATCCAGTCCCACGCCCGACCGTCCGAGTGCTCGGTGATGCCATTGCCGCAGGCCCGGGTGATGCCACCTGCCGAACCCATGCCGTAGTGGGTCGAGAAGAGCTGGGCGAATGCCACCACACCTGGACGGGCGGTGGGATCGCAGAACGTCATTCCCTGGTAGGGCACTGCCACGTCCATCGCCGTGGGCAGCCTGACTCCGGGCAGTGGAGGACCGTCCACAGCATGGGCGGGAACGGCGGTCAGAGCGGTGGCCCCCACCACGGGCAGCGAGACGGCGGCCAGCCGCCGGGCGGTGGCAGGGTTCACGGTCGGCTCCTTCGGGGCTGGGGCACCGCCGCGATGTATCACACACGCCACTTTGCACCCACGAGTAACTCTGACCTCAATTGTTTCCTGACCTTAGTGCGGTGGGGCAAGGGCTGGCGAAGAACTACAGACATGTACTTCGTCAGTCGCCGGCGGGACCTCCGGGCCGGTGCCGCGCTCCAGGCCCGGAGTAGGCTCGCGCCCATGGACAAAGTCGTCTCCACGCCACAAGCGGCCATCTCCGGCATTGCCAGCGGCGCCCGACTCGCGGTCGGGGGCTTCGGGCTGTGCGGTATCCCCAGCGTGCTCATCGCGGCGCTGCACGACGCCGAGGTCACCGACCTCGAAGTGATCTCGAACAACTGCGGCGTGGACGACTGGGGGCTCGGGGTCCTGCTGCGCGACAAGAGGATCCGCCGGATCATCGCCTCCTACGTCGGAGAGAACAAGGAGTTCGAGCGCCAGTACCTCGCCGGTGAGCTCGAGGTCGAGCTCACCCCGCAGGGCACCTTGGCCGAGAAGCTGCGCGCCGCCGGCGCCGGCATACCGGCGTTCTACACCGTCACCGGATCAGGCACCCAAGTGGCCCAAGGCGGTATGCCGTGGCGGTATGACGACCAGGGCAACGTGATCCTGGCATCTCCCCCGAAGCCGACCCGCGAGTTCACCCTCCACGGGCAGACCCGCACCTATGTGCTGGAGGAGTCGTTGCCCGCCGACTTCGCCCTCGTGCGCGCCGCTCGAGGCGACCGGCACGGCAACCTGGTCTTCAACCAGTCGGCCCGCAACTTCAACCCGCTCGCCGCGATGGCCGGCCGAGTCACCGTCGCCGAGGTCGAGGAGCTCGTCGAGCCGGGCGACCTCGACCCCGATTCGATCCACTTGCCGGGCATCTACGTCCAACGGGTCCTGCCGCTCACCGCCGAGCAGACCCAGGCCAAACGGATCGAACGGCGCACCGTGACCCCCCGCCCCACCGCGACGCAGGAGAGCTGACCTCGATGGCACTGACCCGACAGGAGATGGCCGCCCGGGCCGCCGCGGAGCTCGCCGACGGCATGTACGTCAACTTGGGAATCGGCCTGCCCACCCTGGTGCCGAACTACGTCCCCGAGGACGTCGAGATCGTTCTCCAGTCCGAGAACGGCATCCTCGGCGTCGGCGCCTACCCCTTCGACGGGGAGGAGGACGCCGACCTGATCAACGCCGGCAAGGAGACCGTGACGATCCGGCGGGGCGCGTCCTTCTTCGACTCCGCGACGAGTTTCGGGATGATCCGCGGCGGCAAGGTCGACGCGGCGATCCTTGGCGCCATGCAGGTCTCGGCCCGCGGCGACATCGCCAATTGGATGATCCCCGGCAAGATGGTCAAGGGCATGGGCGGTGCGATGGACCTGGTCCACGGCGCGAAGAAGGTCATCGTCCTGATGGAGCACACCGCCAAGGACGGCTCATTCAAGATCGTCGACGAGTGCGACCTGCCGCTGACCGGAGAACGCGTCGTCCAGCGGATCATCACCGACCTCGCGGTGATCGACATCACCGAGGACGGGCTGGTCCTGCGTGAGGTGGCGCCCGGGGTGACGACCGATGAGGTCATCGCCAAGACCCAGCCGCCGATGCGGCTGGCCCTGGACGAATAGCCCCCCGCCGACGGGTCAGGACTCGGCGGCCCGCACGACCGGGGAGTCCGGCACGGTGGTGGTCGTCCCCACCACCACCACGGTCTCCAGTGCTCCGGTGCCCTGCAGGACAGCCGCCGTCACCGCCGGCAGGTTGGTCACGCCGATCCGGACGGTCAGCCGACGCAGGGCGCTGGCCGCGATCCCCTCCGCGTAGGCCGTGTCTGCACCCGACACGACGACGATCTCGTAGGGATCGGCGAAGAACTGGCGGTGGTAGTCGGCCACTGACGCGGCGACCTCGTACGGATTGTGCCCATCCAGCCGGATGACCGAGGAAGCATAGGCGCCGAGCGCGGTTCGGACGCTGGTCGGCACGGAGGCGCCGCCCCCGGCGATGCGGATCTCGGTTGGTGCGAGGGCGGTCAGGGCGTGCGCTGTTGCCGCTGGCACCGACGTGGTGTCGGTGAACAGGATCGGCATGTAGAGCGCCGCCCCAACCCCGGCCGCGGCCAGCCCGTCTGCGGGCACCCGTCCGGAGGCCACGAATACCCCGGTGACCGGGTGTCGGGCCTTGATCGCCGCAGCGACGTTCGCAGCGACCTCGAACCGTGAGGAGCCGGAGATCCGCTTCACGGTCAGGCCGCGCGATCGCAACTGGCCGGCCACCGCGTCCGAGATGGACGCGGTTCCGCCGACGATGTGGACCGTGCGCAGGACGCCGGCCCGCCGATCCAACTCCCGCAGGGTGGCGCTCGGCAGGGTGTTGACACCGCTGAACAGCAGCGGGCCCTTCACCGTGCCCGCGAGCGGACCAGCGACGATGCCGTCGTAGACGGCACTCGAGTAGGCGCTCACCAGAACCGCCTCGGTGGCCGATGCCGATACCCGCGAGGAGACCTGCTCGGCGATCTGATAACGGTCCGTCCCCGCAACGCGCACGGTGGCGTGTCGCACCCACGTGCCGGACAAGCCCAGACGGGACCGTAGCTGCTCACCGGTCACGGTGGCGGTAAGCCCACCCGAGGAGGTCCCTTCGGCCAGGCGTACGCCGTGCCCGGCGGTCCGGTCGGACAGGTCGAGCGAGACGATGTCGGGCAGACCGAACGCAGCGGCCAGTTCGCTCTGGCCGACATCGCGGCTCCACCACCGGCGCGGGTTCGCCGAGGTCCGGGAGTAGGGGTCGGACCGCGCCCGCAGATAGGGCTGCGGGGTCCCGCCCCACACGTCTTCGTTGTTCTGGGTGTAGCCGCCGTTCGATGAGGAGTAGTAGGCGACGATCGGCGTGCCGGCATACCGGATGACGTAGCCCTTCGTCGCGCTGGCCGCCGCTCGGACCGCAGTACGCCACAACGGCCAGTACGGCAGGTCTCCGGAGGCGGGGTAGCCACCGAAGACCTGGCTCGCCGACGTGTCTCGGACGTGGCAGGCGCACGAGGTCAGGAGCCCCGATTGAACGGCTCGCATCGCGTAGGTGCGGGCTGCAGCAGCCTGGGCCTGCAGGGCAGGCGAGGGCCACGACCACGGCGACTCGCGGATGTAGTCGAGGTACTCGTCATGCAGCCGGGCATCGAGAACCGCATGCAGACTCGTCGCTGTCGCCGGCACGACGCGCAGCCGGCCGCCGGCATACCACCCTGCCGCGTCGCCCAGAGTCTCGGCAGGGCCGGCGACATCAAGGCGCGTGCGCGCCACCGTGGTGTCATTGAGGCCGACCCACGTGACCACCGCGCTGGCCCCGGACAGGCTCGACCCGCCGGTGCAGCCGGAGCACTTCAACTGCACGCCGGTCGCGGTCCGGGTGAACGTGGCCACGGAGGACTGGGTGGCCGTCAGCCGGCCCGCCCCGACCGTGATCGTGAACGGTCCACTTCCGGACCCCACCGCGGTCGACGCCACGCGCACCGACGTCACTGCCTCGAGCAGGTTGACCGTGATCTGGTCGGTGTCGGTGACCGCGTCGTATGTCGTGCCCTGGTAGTAGAAGGACAGGATGTCGCGGACGGTGCGGCCCTGGCGGGCCATCTCGTAGGCGCCGTACTGCGACATACCGACTCCGTGACCGAACCCGGAACCTTGCACCGTCCAGGTCGCCGGTGGGCTGACCGCACCACCGATCGGGGCCGCTGCCCCAGCGGCGGCCGACGATGGAGTCGGCTGCGCGACAACCACCCCCAGCACGGCCAGCACGCCGAGGACAGCGGTGAGAACGCCACCGCGCCGGAATGGGACCATGCCTGCTCCTCGATCTTCCGGGCGTTGCCGCCCGCTCGGTCTCGCCGGATGGTGTCCCGGCCAGCCTAACCCGGGTCCGCGGTGCGCCGGTCAGCCGTTGGGGATGTTCGCTCCCACGCGCGACAGGGGCATCGTCGACAGCCCGATCCGGATGAGCTCGCGGTGGACCATCGGAGTCAGGGTGCGAACGTAGGTGTTGGTCAGGTGTGAGCCCTGCCGGAAGACGACCACGCCGCCTATCGCCGCAGGGCACCTGGCTTTGGGCGTCGGGCAGATCCAGGTGTTGAGGTCGAGCACCGGAGCGTCGAGGGCGTTGGCGAGTGCGGCGGTCAACGGTGCGTTGCCGCGCGCCGGCCGGAAGGCGCAGGCGAGGTAGTCGTCCGGGTGCCGTACGAGGCACTCGTACAGCAGGCCTCGAGAAGGAGCCGTGTTGTCGGCCATGAGCACCACCTTTGCCCCCAACGCCTCGACGTCGGCAAAGGCGGCCGCCATCCCGGCGCGGAGCGCAGCCGAGTCACTCTTGCCCGTCGAGGAGATGACGACATCGGGTGTGTGGTCCGGATCGCGCATCGCGGCCACGACATTGCGTCCGAACTGCGCGCACTCGGCCTCCTTGACCCCGGAGTAGGTGAAGGGGCAGGCGGACTTGCTGTAGAGGTCGAGGCGCCAGTGCTCCTGCCGGGCGATGGCGTCGAACGCGGAGAACCACTGCCCCATCTTCGAGTCACCCACCAGCGCCACCACCGTGGATGAGCGCTTGTCGCCGTAGGAGCAGTCCAGGTTCGGTTGCGAGGCGCCCGCGACGATGTGACAGCCCTGCTCGTAGTACAGGGGCAGGTCCTCGGTGGCCAGGGCGGGCGGCGGCTCGAGATCTCCCGTGGTGTCGTAGGTCGTCTCGACGTCGCTGCGCAGCGCGAAGGTCTCGGCATTCGTATCTGCGACCAGGGCCAAGGCCCCCGCCACCTGCGCGTTCGGGTCCAACCGCGGCAACGTGGCGGTGGACACCAGGGCCACACCGGCGGACAGGCCCATGACGGCCAGGCCCCACGACACGGACCGAACCGCGCTCTTGGCCAGCGACGGGGCGAACCGGATCGGATTCTCGACTAGGTGCTTGGTCAGCCACGCGAGGACGATCGAGCCCGCCGCGATGGCCAACTTGTGGCGCAGCCGAAGGTCGGGGCGGGCTGAGAGGGCCAGCACCAGGAGCGGCCAATGCCACAGGTAGATGGCGTACGACAACCCACCGATCCACACCATCGGCCGGATCCCCAGGATCCGGGCCGCGATGGTGTCCTGGGTGGCACATCCGGCGGCCAGGACGGCCCCGGTGCCCAGCGTGGGCAGCAGAGCCGCATAGCCCGGCCACGGGGTGCGCTCGGTGATGACGAACATCGACACCACGACGGCCGTCAGGCCGATGCCGCTCAGGGCCTGCGCCGTCGGCACCGACATCCGGGACAGCCGGTTCACCGCGAAGGCCAGCAGGGCACCGATCGCGAGCTCCCAGACCCTGGTGGTCGTGTAGAAGTAGGCCGTCGCCGGGTCTGACCTGGTATGCAGGATCGAGTAGACGAGGCTGGCCCCGGCGGTGAGGAGCAGCAGACCGAAGAGCAGCCTGCGGAACGACCAGCCCCGCGCCTTGGCCGCCACGATGCCCACAATCATGAGCAGCGGCCACACGACATAGAACTGCTCTTCGACCGACAGCGACCAGTAGTGCTGCACCGGCGACACCGCGGCGTCCTCGGCGAGGTAGTCGACCGCGCGGAAGGCCAGCGCCCAGTTCACGACGTACAGGGTCGCGGCGAGCACATCCGAGGCGAGGTTCGCGTGCTGGTTCTGCGGCAGGAGGAATCGGCCGGCTACGGCGGTGACGATGAGGACCAGTGAGGCCGCCGGCAGCAACCGGCGGGCACGCCGGGCGTAGAACTCGAGGATCGAGATCCGACCGCTGCGGTCTGCTTCCCGGACCAGCAACGAGGTGATGAGGAACCCGGAGATCACGAAGAAGACATCCACGCCGGCGAAGCCGCCGGTGAGTTTCGGAACCCCCGCGTGGTATGCCAGGACGGTCCCGACGGCGATCGCTCGCATGCCTTCGATGTCGGGACGCATCCGCGACGCGCTGGAGGTCGCGTGGACGGCAGCCATGAACAGAGCGCTCTTCCTCTTCGGGGACCGGCCCAACTCTACGGGTTGGGACGCGATTGCCCGGCCATCGACGCCCCGCCCAACGACTATGCTCGCGGCCATGGTGCGCCTGCGCGGGCTCTTCACACGGCAGTCTGACCCGAACCGCCCGGAGTCCCGAGGGACACCGCGCACGGTGGCCGCCGAGCTGGCCCAGTTGACTGCCGCGCGCCGACACGACGAGGCCGTAGCACTGGCGCGTGACTACCTCGCCGAGGGTGCCACGCACGAAGGATTCCTCAAGCAGGTCCGGCTGTCGGCCCAGAAGGCCGGGGCGATGACTCTGCTCCAGGAGGCCACCGACCTGTTGGTGGAACACGCAGGGACGCCGTCGCTGCGGGGCCGCCAGCGGATCCAGTTGGGCCGGCTGCGCGAGACGTCACCGCAGTGGAGCCCGACCATTTCCACGCCGGTGCTGCCGGTGGCCGATCCGGTGGCCGGCCGCGTGCTGCACGTCCTGAAGATCTCGATGCCGCACCGCCAGAGCGGCTACTCGGTTCGCACGATGTACTCCCTCGTCGCCGAGCTCGGTGCGGGTCTGGAGCCGGTGGCCGTCACCGCCTTGGACTTCCCGGCCTCGATCGGTGTCACCGACTGCCCACCCGAGGAGTCCGTCCAAGGGGTCCGGCACCTCCGGCTGCAGCGCGCCGGCGTGCCCTCGGACGAGCCGTTCGACAGCTATCTGGATGCGTGGGCCACCGAGCTCGCGCAGTGCGCGGCCACCGAACGGCCCGAACTCATCCACGTCCACTCGGGTCACCGCGGATACGAGACGGCGCTCGTCGCGCTGGCCGTCGGTCGGGCGCTCGCGATCCCCGTCGTCTACGAGGTGCGTGGCTTCTTCGAGTCCCTCTGGACGTCCGACACCGAATGGGCCGAGCGCAGTGAGACCTACGACCGCAGGTATGCCACCGAGGCTCGGTGTATGGCGGCGGCGGACGCGGTCGTGACGTTGAGCGAGTCGATGCGCGGCGACATCATCGCGCGCGGGATCGATCCCGCGACGGTCGTCGTGGTCCCCAACGGAGTCGACGCGCAGGCCTTCGCTCCCCGTGAGCGCCGGGTCGACCTCGTGGAGCAGTGGGGCCTGCGCGGACGGTTCGTCTTCGGCTACGTGAGCAACCTGGACCACTTCCGCGAGGGCCATGAACTGCTCATCGAGGCCGCCGCGCACTTGCGCGATGCGGGCATTGCCGCCACTGCCCTGATCGTCGGCGACGGCAAGCGGCGCGCCGAGCTGGAGGCCCTGGCCGTCGAGCGGGGGGTCCAGGACCTCGTCGTGTTCACCGGTCGGGTCTCGCACAGCGAAGTCCTGGACTACTACGCCCTGTATGACGTCTTCGTCGTCCCGCGGGTCGACGAGCGGGCGGCTCGCCTCGTCACCCCGTTGAAGCCCTTCGAGGCGATGGCGGCCGGCATACCGGTCGTCGTGTCGGATCTGCCGGCGCTGGCCGAGATCACCGGACATGGGGAGCGCGGAGTGGCCTTCCGCGCTGGCGACGCCACGGATCTGGCCCGGGTCCTTGCGGACCTGCGCGAGCAGCCGCAGGTCTTGGCAAACCTCCGCGCAGCAGCGCGGCGGTGGGTGGTAGAGGAGCGGTCCTGGGCGAGCAACGGGGAGCGGTACCGAGCGCTCTATGCGGACGTGCTGCGCCGTTCCAGCACCGAACGGTAGGCCACATCGACCGCTGCGGTGACTGATGACCAGTCCCGCTCGGCCCGCACCCAGTCGGCTGCGGCGGTCCCGAGCCGGGTGCGCTGGTCTGGATCGTCGACCAGGTCGCGGAGCACCTCGGCAAGCGACGAGGAGCTGCCCTTGGCGAAGTGGCGGCCGGTGACCTCGTCCGCCACGATTTCGGTCAGCGCCGCGACGTCTGAGACGACGACTGCCTTGGACATCGCCATGGCTTCGAACGGTTTGATCGGCGAAATGAGCTCGCAGACCGGCATCGGCACCCGTGGGAACGGGGTGATGTCGATGAGCGAGAGCCACCGGTCGACGTCGGCGTGCGGCACCCGGCCAGGCATGGTGAGGATGTCCGGTCCCAGACCGAGCCGCCGGGCCTCGGCCTCGACCGCCCGGGCGTGTGCCCCATCCCCGACGAGCAGCAGATGGACGTTCGGGCGGTCCCGCCGCAGCAGGTCCACCGCCTGAAGGAGCAGCTCGAGTCCCTCGTAGTGGACGAAGCCGCCGACATACCCGATCACGGTCTTGCCGGAGAGCCCGGTCTCGGCCTCCAGGGCGCGATCCCGGCCACGTGGCCTGAACTGGTCGGTATGGACGCCGTTGGGGACGACCGAGATCACCCCAGGGTCGACGCCCAGGTCGGCCATCACGGCACCCAAGGCCGCGGTGATGACAAACAGCCGGTCGGCACGACGGGCCACGGCAAGCTCGACGGTCTCGAAGTAGCGACCGCGCTCCGAGGACTCGAATCCCGGGAATCGTGCCCCCTCGAGGAGCTGCTTGAGGCCGCGCATCTCGTAGATGAACGGCAGATCCAACTGATCTGCGGCTCGAGCGGCCGACAGCCCGACGTCGAAGAGGCTCGACGCGTGAATGAGTTCGGCACCGTGCTCCTGGGCGACCCGGACCACGCCAGGTGCTGCGGCCGCCACGTGCTCCCGCAACGGGTAACGCGGATACGACGTGACGCCCTCGGTCACGTTGCGGTGGTATGGGATGCCGTCGACGACATCCACCTCGGACGGCCAACGGCCAGCGGCGCTCTCCGGCCAGAAGTCGAACGGAAAGCCGTATTTCGTTACGGCGGCCATCGCCCACCCCCGCGCGGCGAGGCTGGTCAGGATGCCGTGGGAACGGGTCGCGTAGCCACCGTTGCGCAACGGGAGGGACTGTCCGAGAACCGCGAGGATCCGCCCCGGCACAGGTGCGTGGTCGAGCTGCCCGGGAGGTTCCAGATGCCACCCCTCGCGCAGCGTGTCGAGTTGGTCTCGGCACTCGACGACCAGGCGGTTCAAGCTCGAGGTCGTGTCGCCGGCCCGCTGCGCGGCCTGAGCCACGGTGAGCGCGGCCGTGAGCTGCCCGCGGGCTGCAGCCCGCAGCGCCGCCTTCGCCAGGGCCCTGGCGTCGAGGTCCGCGTCGGTGCCCCGGGACCGAGCCTCCTCCAGTGCCCAGACCAGGTCGGCCCAGGCGTCCTCCTCGAGGTGGGTCGCGACCAGGGCGGCCGCACCGGCCGAGGTGCTGACCGCCTCGTCACGCACCTGGTGCCATCGGGCGACGTCGGACCGGCTTTGCTGGATCCTGAACTGGGTCAGCGCGGCGGCCACCTGGGCCAGTTCGACTCCGGACCGGGACGTGTCTACCCGCGCGAACAGGGCGCTGACCTGATCGGCCAGGAGCGGGTCACCGCCGCGAGCAAGCAGGCTGACTGCGGCCTGGACGGCGGCGGGTGCCGGTTCACCGGGAACCGCCAAGATGGTCTTCAGCGTCGCTGCGGCAGCATCCGTCGACGCCGCCTGAGCTGCACGGAGCAGCAGCGAGATACCAGCCGGGTCCACATGACCGGAGATTGCCAGCGGCAGCAGAGTGCCGAGCGCACGGTCCGGGTCGGCCGCCACGAGGGCCCGGGCGCGAGCCACGCGCGCCGACGCCGACCAGGCAACCGGAAGTCGGTCGATGATCGCAGCGCGGCGCAGCCCAGCCGCCAGGCCGCGCCGGGCTCGGGCGACACCGTCGCGCGCAGGGCTTGGGCTCACGACGACCTCCGAAGATCTCGACTCAACAGCTGTGCCGCACGAGTATCGAACACGTCCGCAAGCGTGGTGACGGCCGCAGACGCATCTGCTGCGGCCAGCTCGGCGAGCTGCCGGGCCGGCAACGCCGCGGGACACCACGTGACCAGCGATGCCACGGCGGAGTCTTCGACCGCCAGCACGGCACGACCGGATTGCGGCAGCACAACCGGAACCCCGGCAGCCAGCGTCTCCCGCGCGGCGACGACCACATCGGGATCCACGACCGGGGCGACCATCACATCGAGCATGGTGGGGAACCAGATGTCGCTGGCGCCGTCGACCCCCTGGAAGAAGAGCCAGTTGGACGGAATCGAGGTCCCCTTCATCGCGCGGCGCGCGACCTTCTCGCCCCACGCGAAGTAGACGTCGACCGCGGCCTGTTCCGGGAACGTGGCGACCAACGCACCGGCCGGCACGGACCAGGCGCCGCTGCCCACGACCGAGTGACCGATGCGTAGTCGCTTCGACGTCGAGCGTCGCCCGGCATACGTGCGCGGCGAGACGAGCCACGGGGTCACCGGCTCGTCGGTGTGACCGGACAGCGCACGGCGGCCCGCCACGGTGAGCGGCCGCCACTTCACCACCGGCGAATGGCGGCGCGCCGCATCGAACAGCGGACTCGGGTCGGGTGCCGGGCCGCCCTCGGGAATAGCACTGAGCAGGTCGTCCGGGCCTCGAACCGACAGGATCGCCTGCTTGACCGTCCACTGCGCGAGGGCGCCGTCACGGTCGAGCAGGCAACTTGGGGTGTACACCATCAAGGTGTCGACACTCAGGGGTGCATCCGGGTCGGCCCAGCGCACCATGCCCCGGTTGACCAGGCGCCCCAGGGCTCGGCTGAGTGTGCCCCGCTGATCCTGAGGTCGCACCGCGCTGTCGAGATCCACCAGGGCGACGTCCAGGCCGTGCGCGGCCAGGGACGCCAGCTCGGCCGCTGCCGCGCGCCAGAGGGTGTGGTCGGTGCGCATGTCGCCGACGACGACGACGTCGGCACGATCCGGTGGGGTGCGGATGGTGCTCGGATATCCGAAGGACGGTTGAGGCAATGCCGGCCGATGGGTCGGCGGGAGCGGGTCTCGATCGACGGGGATCCATCCGCTGGCCTGGCCGTGGACGATCTCCCGATGCCACTCGCGGTAGGCATCGCGATAGGCCAATCGCTCCCAATGCGTCCAGCCAGGCACCGAGTCGTTGCGGGAAAGCGATCCGGCGCGCAGCTGGGTGATCGCCAGTGGTGTCGAGGTCGGCAGGTCTCGAAGTGCTTTGGGCGCGACGGCTCGGAGCCGCGACGGGTACTCCATATCCCCGGACTTACGGACCCGGTCGAAACCCCCGACGAGACTGGTCCACACGGTGCGCTCGATGAGCAGGCTGGACGCGTTGAGGCGGGCGGCGGGATAGCCAGGGAAGCTCACGGTGAGGTCGGGGAAGGCACGGAGACACCCGGACCGGGACGCCAGTCGGCCCCCGGTGAGCTGCCCGACCTGCCGTTCGATCCGGCGGGGGTGCGCCCAGTCATCGAAGTCGTGGAACGTGACGTAGCGTCCCCGCGCGCGCTCCAGGGCCTGGTTGCGGGCGGCGTACGTCCCGGAGTTGCGGGCCGCCCGCAGCACGCTGACGCGCTCGTCGAGTGCCGCCGCCGCATCGATCAGGCCGTCGAACTCGGGGCCGGAATCGTCGTCGACCAGGAGGATCTCCAACGCCGCCCACGACTGATCCGTCAGGGAGCGCACAGCCGTGAGCAGATCCGGCCCCGGCCGGTAGACGGACACGACGACGGTGACCAGGTCGTCGGCGGCCGCCATCGACGTGGGGCAGGACCGCAGCCAGGTGAACGGGCTCGCGTCCGCGCCGGTCAGGCTGTCGTCGAGGACAATCGGCTCGAGGCCCGCCGCGACGAAGGGTCGGCTGAGCATGGCCAGCCAGGGCTCCACCTGACCCGCGCCGACGGCAAAGGGATTCGCCATGTCGGTGGCCAGGGTCCACGACTGCGCCGAGGACAGCCGGCCGGCGCGCAGCACGTCGCCGACCTCCTCCAGCGCGCCGTCCCGGAACGACATCTGGCCATGGAGGAAGTCGTCGGCAGCGGTGCGCTGCTCGACCGGCACCGCCGCGAAGGCCTCCCGCGCGGTGGCGAGGTCGTGGTCGGGTGACAACGCCAGGGCCCGCGCATAGGCCGCGGCCCAGCCTCGGGGATCCGCGTCGGCACGATCCCGGAGCCGAGCCAGTCCCGCAGCGCTGCGGGTGCGGACAACCCAGGCGGAGTAGGGCGCCGCCCAGCCCGGTTCAGGGAGGCGGTCGCCGTCCGGCCCGGTCACGGCCGGGGGTCGGACGCCTCGCGGCGCGCCAGATCGTGAACCTCGCGACGCAGCGCCTCCAGACCCATGGTCTGACGGGCGTCGAGGTGCGCGACGGTGCGTTCCAGACGGGTCGTCGACCGCTGGGTCGCGAGCCAGGCCAAGGCGCCGGCAACCGCCCCGGTTGCCCCCACGACGAGCACCTGCCACCAACCCACCAGGAGCAGATAGGTGGCGCCGAGGGCGCCGACCACGGCCGCGCCCGCGCTGAGCATCAGGCTGCGCTTCATGCCCGCTCCTTCAGGAATCGGGCGATGACCTCGGCGATCCGCGGCCCGGCGTGTCCGTCCCACAGCGGGGGCGTGGGCCAGCTCCGCAGCGGTCCGGCGGCCAGCACCTCGGCCAGTCGCACCGGGACGCTCTCGTGGGTGACGAGTTGGTTGGTCCCGTGCGTGATGGTCACCGGTCGCTCGGTGTTGGGTCGCAGCGTCAGGCACGGTATGCCGAGGATCGTCGTCTCCTCCTGCACCCCACCGGAGTCCGTGATCACCGCGCGCGCCCCTCGGACCAGGCTCATGAACTCCACATATCCCAGCGGGTCGACAAGCCGCAGCCGCGGGTGGCGGTCCAAGCCGGCCTCGACCAGGCGGGTCCGTCCGCGAGGATGGAGCGGGATGATGATCTGAGCCTGATCTGCGCAGGCGTGCATGGCGGCGACGAGGCGGGCAATGTCCTGCGGGTCGTCCACGTTTCCGGGGCGATGCAGCGTGGCCACGAGGTAGTCAGCGGGCAGGTCATGGTCACGACGCGCCCGTGCGGCGTCGTACGAGTCGACGTGCGCGAGAAGGGTGTCGATCATCGGGTTGCCGACAAGGTGGATGGAGTCGACCGGCGCACCCTCTCGAGCCAGGTGCCCGATGGCATCGGCGCTCGTCGCGAGCAGCACGTCGGAGAGCCGGTCGGTGACGAGGCGGTTGACTTCCTCCGGCATGGTCATGTCGAAGGACCGCAGGCCGGCCTCGACGTGCGCGACCGGGATGTGCAGCTTGCTCGCCACCAGGGCCGCGGCAGCGGTCGAGTTGACGTCGCCATACACGATGACCAGTTCGGGACGACGGTCGAGGAACAGCTCCTCGAGGCCAACCATGATCGCGGCGGTCTGTCGGGCGTGCGAACCCGACCCGACGCCGAGGTTGATGTCCGGCCGAGGCAGCCCGAGCTGGCGGAAGAAGACCTCCGACATGGCGTCGTCGTAGTGCTGCCCGGTGTGGACGAGGAGCTGCTCGACGCCAGTGGCCCCCAAGGCACGAAGGACCGGGGCGGCCTTGGGGAAGTTGGGGCGCGCACCCGTGATGTGAACCGTGAGCGGCATGGAACTCCTCGAATGGGGCGGGACGGGTGAGGAGCGAACTGCCCCTACAGCCTGCGACATCGTACCGGTGAGCAGTCTGCGAGCCCGGCATCCCAGCCCGCCCGCCGGATGTGACGTGGCGCCTAGCGCACCGACCCGTGTCCACCGTGGCCACCGGACCCGCCGAGCGGCCCGGCGTCAGTCGGCCGGCCCCGGGGGTTCGGCGACGACATCGACGCTCGGGTGATCGCGCCCGAGCACCTCCGCCAGCCCGACCAGCACGATCCGGTCGTGCGGATCGACTCGGCCGTTCGGCATCCGCAGCACCATCACCCCGCGGTAGTGGGCGACGATGGCCGCCAGCCGGTGGCCGGCATACGCGTCCCACGACAGGTCGGCATGCGACCAGTCGGCTGCGGCCAGGACTAACTCCATGGGGTAGCCATACTCGCGCAGCAGCCCGAACGCCGGAAGGTCGGTCACCACGACCGGTCGAAACGCCCTGGTCTGCACCTGAAGCATCGCGATCTCCCGCAGCCCGGCCGCCAGCTCTGCTTCCGTCGCACCGACGAGGTCGACGACGACGACCGGCAACCGGGGGACCCCTGGGCCGGCGAGGAACCGGCCGGCCCGCACATGGAAGGTGCGGTGGCCGGCCCGGCCGTCCAGCCGCAGGGCCCGCCCGACCACGTCATGGACCAGTTGGTTGGCGCGCAAGGCCGGCAACACCCGCGTCGTGACCAGGGCATATCCCGGGGAACTCCGGACGACCCGCGCCACGGCCCTGCGACGAGCGGCGGCCCGGGCTCGCGTGGTGTTCTCGCTCGGGACGGAGGTCACCTGGGGCCTCCCGCCGCGAGACCCTCGAGGAACGCGGCGGCATCCGCCGCGCCGTTCCCGGGGTCGGCCGCACGGGCGCGGGCGACGTACGAGGCGCCGTCGTCCAGGAGCTCCTCCACGAGGGGTTTGACGGCGGCGACGGTGACGGTGTCGAGGTGATGTGCCCAGCCTTGGGCAGCCGCATGACCGGCGCGGGCCGCCTGGTCGTCGAGCGAGGTGCCCGCATTCGGGACGAACACGGTCGGCAGCCCGATCCGAAGCACCTCGTGGAACGAGTTGTAGCCGCTCGCCGCAACGGCCACATCGAACGCGGCAAACCACCGGGACAGCGGGAACGACCGAACGACGTGGACGTCAGAGCGGTCAACCGCGCGATCGGCGATGTCCGGCTGGGTCACACACACCCCGACCCCCAACTCACGCAACGCCGTGGCCACGGCCCCCACCTGGTCACCGGTGTCGTTGAGGTTGCCCGCACCGAGCGAGACCAACGCGAGCGGCCCCGCGTGGGGAAGACCGAGTTCGGCCCGCGCCGTCGCGCGGTCGGCGGCATCGGCGGCGTCCACCAGTGTGACCGGTCGGACCCGATGGGCCGGCTGGCCGACCGTGGCGCCACGGTCAGCTGCCGCCGCCAGGTCGCCCGGCTCCAGGACCGCATCGAACCAAGCCGCCTTGGCCACTTGGTCCCGGTTGAGTCGAGGCTTCCACAACCCTCGACGGGACCAAACCCAGGTGGTTCGCGGGAAGGCGGCCACGGCGTCGTCGATGCCCCGATATGGATGCGTCCCGTCGAACACGACGACGTCGGGACGGATACGGTCCAGCGTTTCGAGCAGTCGCTCGACAAAGAGAAGTTGCCACACGTCGGGGTTCATCCCGGTCGCCGCAGCGCTGGGCAGATACTCGTACGGCATACCGAACCTGACCACGACCGGCACCGCCTGCGACATGGACACGACGTACGGCCGGATCGGCGCGCCGAGCCGGGTGCCATAGGCAAGAAGTCGAGTGAGGTGCCCCATCCCGGCGCCGTTGCTCGACATCAGCATCACGAGGGGGCCACGCCGCGCGGTGCCGGTGCTCACAGTGACCGATCATGCCACGTGCCTCACCCGGCGCTGGAACGCTCTGAGATAGACTCGGCGCGGCCTGGACGGCGCCTCGCGCCGCGTCCCAGAGCCGTCCATGACCTACGTCGAGGAGTTTTCATGTCCGTGGATGTCGCCGTCGTCGGCCTTGGCTATGTCGGCCTGCCCCTTGCGCAGGAAGCCTGCCGGGCCGGACTCACGGTGGTCGGCTTCGACATCAGCGAGCGGGTCGTCACGTCGCTGAACGAGGGGCGCTCGCATGTCGACGACCTCTCCAACGACGACATCGCCGAGATGTTGGGCTCGGGCTTCTCCGCGACCACCGACCCACGCCGCATCGCCGAGGCGAAGACGGCCGTCATCTGCGTTCCGACCCCTCTGTCCGAGGACGGCGGCCCCGACCTGGGTCCGGTCAACTCGGCCGTCGCGACGATCGCCGGCCAGCTGCGGCCGGGGATGCTCGTCATCCTCGAGTCCACGACCTACCCGGGCACGACCGACGAGGTGGTGCGGCCGGTCCTCGAAGCCGGTGGACTGGTGGCCGGGACCGACTTCCACCTCGCCTTCTCGCCGGAGCGCATCGACCCGGGCAACGAGAAGTTCGGCGCGAAGAACACCCCGAAGGTGGTCGGCGGTCACACCCCGGCGTGCTCCGACGCAGCCGCCGCTTTCTACGGGCAGTTCGTCGACACGGTGGTGCGGGCGAAGGGCACCCGTGAGGCCGAGACGGCCAAGCTGCTCGAGAACACCTACCGGCATATCAACATTGCCTTGGTCAACGAGATGGCGCGGTTCTGCCACGACCTGGGCATCGACCTGTGGGATGTCATCGCCGCCGCGTCGACCAAACCGTTCGGCTTCCAGGCCTTCTACCCCGGTCCCGGGGTCGGCGGCCACTGCATCCCCATCGACCCCAACTACCTGTCCTACAACGTCCGCGCCAAGTTGGGCTACCCGTTCCGGTTCGTCGAGCTGGCTCAGGAGATCAACGCGACGATGCCGGCGTATGTCGTCGGCCGGGCACAGGATCTGCTCAACGAGGACGCCAAGCCACTGCGCGGCTCGACCGTGCTGCTCCTCGGCGTGACCTACAAGCCGAACATCGCCGACCAGCGTGAATCCCCTGCCGTCCCCCTGGCCCGCCAGCTCATGGACAAGGGGGCCACCGTCGCCTACCACGACCCGCACGTGACCGACTGGACTGCGGCCGGCCCTGGCGTCGTCCGGGTCGAGGACCCGGCCCAGGGTGCGAAGGACGCCGACCTGACCATCCTCGTGCAGAACCACCGTGTGTATGACGTTGCGGCCCTCGCCGCGATCGCTCAGCGGTTCTTCGACACCCGCGGCGTCGCGAGCGAGAGCGAGACGGTTCACCGACTGTGACGGACGGCCCGACGCGGCCGCCGCTGCCCCCTGCCCTGAGCACCGAGGAGGCGGCGGCCCTCGCAGAGCGGCACGGGCTCTCCGTCCTCGGGGAGCGGCCGCCGCTGCGGACCTACCTTCGGGACCTGTGGCAGCAGCGGTCGTTCCTGTGGACGCTGTCTTCGGCGCAGTCGGCCGCGCGTCATCAGGCGAACCAGCTCGGCCAGTTGTGGTCGGTCATCAACCCGGTCCTGCTCATCGGCAGCTACTTCCTCATCTTCGGAGTGCTGCTCAAGACGAGCCGAGGCACCGCCAACTACATCGCCTTCCTGTCCATCGGCGTCATCATTTTCGGAGTCATGTCGGCGGTGGTGAGCACCGGCTCGAAGTCGGTGGCCAACAACAACGGGCTCATGCGGGCCCTGCACTTCCCGCGGGCCCTGCTGCCTCTGTCGGTCGCCTTGACCGAGTTCATCGCGAACCTGCCGGCCTTCGGCGTGCTCCTCGTCATGATGCTGGTCTCCGGCGAGCCGCTGTCCTGGAAGTGGTTGCTCTTCCCGGTGAGCCTCACGCTGATGATGTTCATGCTCGTCGGCGTGGCGCTCATGGGCGCCCGCGTCGTCAACGCCTCGCGGGACGTGGGCAATCTGATCCCGGTCGTCCTGCGCGTGCTCCGGTACATCTCCGGCGTGTTCTTCAGCATTCGCCACTACGCCTCCGGCCTGGCCGCGGCGGTCCTCGCCTTCCAACCCTTCGCCGCGGCCATGACCACGGCCCGTCAGGCGTTGCTGACCGACCCCGAGCACGACCTGAGACTGGTCGATTGGCTGGTGCTGGCTGGCTGGTCGGCCGGGCTCTTCACGATCGGCTTGGTCGTGTTCTGGTGGGACGAGGCGCGATATGGCCGAGGGTGATTCCATCGACGCAGGTCGGCGGCCCACTGTCATCGCCTCCCACGTCGACATCGTCTACCGGGTCATGGGTGCCTCGATGCGCCGCCCCGACGACGACGCCGACGACGACGTGGCAGCGCTTCGCCGAGTCCTTCAGCGCGGCCGCCAGCTGACCGCGGTGCGGGAGATCCAGGCCGTTTCCGACGTCTCGTTCGTCGCGTATGACGGCCAGAGCATCGGCATCATCGGCCGCAACGGCTCGGGCAAGTCCACCATCTTGCGCGCGATCGCCGGTTTGCTGCCGCCGACCTCCGGGCGGGTCTGGGTGCATGGCAGGCCAGCTCTGCTCGGCGTCAACGCCGTTCTCATGAGCAAGCTCACCGGCGAGCGCAACATCTATATCGGCGGACAAGCGCTCGGCCTGAGCAAGGCCGAGGTGGCCCGAAGGATGGATGAGATCGTCGACTTCTCCGGCCTCGGGGACGCGATCCATCTGCCGATGTCGACCTACTCCTCCGGTATGGCGGCCCGGTTGCGGTTCGCCATCTCCACGGCGGCGGCCCCGGATGTCCTGATGATCGATGAGGCCCTGGCGACCGGAGACGCGGAGTTCAAGGCCCGCAGCGCGGCGCGGATCGCCGAGCTGCGAGAGCAGGCCGGCACGGTCTTCCTGGTGTCCCACTCGAACAACACGATCCGGCAGATGTGTGATCGCGCGTTGTGGATGGACCGCGGCCGACTCGTCATGGACGGGCCGGTCGGCGACGTGGTGGATGCCTACGAGGCGGAGACCAAACCCCGGCGCGTCGTCGCACCCAAACCAAAGCCCGCGCCCATCCCGGACCCCGACGTACCTGGGGTAGAGCGCTGGGCGGCGCGGGACCGATTCGTCATGGCCACCCGGATGAGCGCCAGATATCAAAGCGCCCCGGTGCGCGACGTCATCGTGGCCCCCGGAGAGGACATCGCGGCGACCGTGGCCTGTGTGGCGGCGGCGGTCGCCGGCGGTGGCCCGCTGCTGATGTCGCGACGCCACCGGGTGCCGTCCGAGACCTTGGCCGAGGTCCGCAGGCTGCAACCGGACCGGGTCACCCTCATCGGTACCGACGACTCCCTGCCTGAATCCGCCGTGGCGGAGATCCACGAGGCGACCGGCGTCCCAGTGGCTCGCATCGACGCCGCGGACCCGATCACCCTGGCCGCAACGCTGTCCTCGGAGTACCTCGGCGAGGGCCTCGACACGGTCTTCCTCGCGCTTGCCGGGACCGGTGCCCACCCCCTTCCGGCGGCAGCGGTGTGCGGTGCCCGCGGCAACGCCCTGTTGCTTGTCGAGCGCGCGACCCTGCCCGATGTCGTCCGCGAAGAGCTCGCCCGGCTCCAGCCACGACGTGTCGTCGTCGTCGGCAGCGAGGAGGACATCGACGACGTCGTTCGTCGGGATGCGGCTCAGTTCGCCACCGACGGCTCGGAGCGCTGGTCCGGGAACAACGCCGAGGAACTGTCGGCCGCCGTCTCGTCACAGAGCTTCGACCCTGGCGTGGACGTCGCGTTCGTCGCCTCGGGATACACGATCGGCAATGCCATCGCGGGGGCCGTTGCCGCGGCGACCACGGAGAGCCCCCTCCTGCTGGTCGCCGGGGCGGAGCTCGGCGAGACGCTGCAGGCCGAGCTGGCCAGGCTGCGCCCCACCCGGATCGTCGTGCTCGGCGGCCCGTTGAGCGTGAGCCCGGACGTGCGGGCAGCTTTGGCGCAGTACCTGCGATGACGCACCGTTCGGTGCTGGTCGTCACCGTGGTCCACGACCCCGAGGACTCGCGGATCCGGCACCGGCAGATCCGGGCCCTCCTCGAGGCCGGCTGGTCGGTGACGTATGCCGCCCCGTTCGCCGCCTTCGGCCGACCGGTGACCGGCGGTCCGCAGCGACTTCGCCTCATCGACATACCACGGAGCCAGGGGCGGCGACGAATGCGGGCGCTGCGGGCGGCACACTCGATCATTGCGGCGGAAGGCCCGCAGCACGATGTCGTGCTCGTCCACGACCCGGAGCTCCTGCTCACGCCGGCCGCGCAGCGCAGCCCACACCTGGTGTGGGACGTCCACGAGGACCCGGCGGCCGCGATCGCCGTCAAGGACTGGGCGCCGATTGCCCTGCGCCGCCCCCTGGCCTTCGGCTGGCGCCTTGCCGAACGATTCGTCGAGCGCCGTCACCACGTGATCCTCGCCGAGTATGCCTACCAGGACCGCTTCCGCCGCCGTCATCCGGTGGTTCCGAACACCGTGGTGGTGCCCGACGCACCGGTCGGCCTGGGACCTGACCGCATGGTCTACATCGGGTCGGTCACGCTGGCGCGAGGGTCACGGACCTTGGTCGCCACTGCCGAACGCGTCCATCGGGCAACGCAGGGGCGCGTCTTGCTCGACGTCGTGGGACCGGCCCACGACGACGAGTCTGCCGAGCTGCTGCG
The DNA here is from genome assembly GCA_052034115.1 of Actinomycetota bacterium. Taxonomy (GTDB): domain Bacteria; phylum Actinomycetota; class Actinomycetes; order Actinomycetales; family Dermatophilaceae; genus Lutibacillus. Next base: position 2,373 of record JBPOIZ010000005.1, on the reverse strand, counting down.
AGCCGGTCAGGCCGCTGGATACCTGCGGTGGCACGGCTTCCTCCCCAGCGGGGAAGCCCTGGCGATGCTGGACGGGGCCTTGTGCGGGCTGAGCTTGTTGCGTGACCTTCCCAACTACCGGTCGAGTATGCCGACCAAGGTCGTCGAGTATCTCGGCTGCGGCCTGCCGGCCGTGACGACCCCGTTGCCCCTCGCGGCGGACCTGGTGACCCGGAGTCAGGGCGGCATCGTGGTCCCGTTCGACGACGCACAGGCCGCTGCCGACGCTGTGCTGGACCTGCGAGCAGACATCGGTTCGGCCCAGCACATGGGCCGGCAGGGCCGCGCGACCGTTCGCGCCGAGCTGGACTGGTCCCTGGTCTCGCCCACCTTCGTCGGCGCCCTCAGCGCGGCGGCGGACTCAGCCGGACGCACCCGCTGACGTCGCTGCCCCTGAGCTCGGCCGGGCCAGGGACCGCGGGCTGGTGAGGAAGCCGATGCCCCACGACCAGTGCATTGTCGCCAACGCTGCGGGCACGCGCAGCCGCACGCTCCACGGCTCGCCGCCGCCCGCGGCCCAGCCCCCCACGCACACCCCCACGAGGTAGCCCGCCGGGACGACGAAGGCGACCGGCCAGACCACCCCGGCGGCAGTGCACAGCGACACCCCGACCACCATCGCAGGGGGCGCCAGATATCGAAGGCTGGTCGTGCCGGGGTGACGCCGCCCGACCACGCGACGCCACCGGCCGTACTGGAAATACTGTCCGGCCAAGCCGCGCAGCGTCCCCCGAGGGCGGTAGGTGACCCGCAGCAGCGGCGTGAACCAGACCCGCCCGCCGGTCTCGCGGATGCGGTGGTTCATCTCCCAGTCCTGGGCGCGCAGGAACCCCGGGTCGTATCCACCGACCCGTTCCAGGGCCGCGCGACGGAAGACTCCCGGCCACACCGTCTGCGCCTCCCCGGCCTGACCCCCGACGCGGAACGAGGCGTTACCGACCCCGATCTTGCTTCGCATGGCCCGCGCCACGGCGCGCTCGAAGGCCGTCACACCTTGGGCATCGGCAACCCCGCCGACATTGTCGGCGCCGACCTCGGTGAGGACATCGACCGCGGTACGCAGGTAGTTGTCGGACAACTCGGCGTGGCCGTCCACGCGGGCGATGATGTCGTACCGCGCAGCTCCGATGGCGGTGTTGAGCGCGTCCGGCGTCCGACCGCTGGGGTTGTCCAGCACCTGCACCCGCGGGTCGGCCCGACTCAGTTGAGCAGCGATCTCAGCCGTGCGGTCACGTGACGGCCCGATCGCGAGCAGCACCTCGATCTCGCCCGGGTAGTTCTGCGCGAGGATCCCTTCGACGAGGGCCCGCAGATACCGCTCCTCGTTGAGCACGGGCACCACCACGCTCACGGCCGGGTAGGCCGAGCTCACAGGGCGCACACCGACTCGAGGTCTGCCGTGTCGCTGCCCGGCGCCGCGCTCGGCGTCGCCGATGGTGTCGCACCCCCCGTCGAGGTCGACGGTTTCGAGGGCTTGCCCGTCGAGGTCGGTCGGGGTGTCGGGGCAGCCATGGAGTCGGCAATGGCCTTGGCCACCGTGTCCTTGACCTTCTGGGGGTCATAGGACCACGGGTTGATCAGGGGCGGCACGAAGTTCAGGCTGCGCACCTTCTGGGACTTCGCCTTGATCGCCAGCTCGGCGAGCGTGCCCAGCTCGCTCGCCGGCATATCTGTCTTCAGCACGCCGCGGCCCGCCTCGGCGACCGCCTGGAACTTGAGCACCACCCGGGTGGGGCTCATCTGCTGCAGCAGCGCCTGCATGACACATCGCTGGCGCGCCATCCGGTCGTAGTCGCTCGTCCCGGTCCGGGATCGGGCGTACCACAGCGCGTGGTAGCCGTCGAGCACCTGGCGGCCCACCTCGATGTAGCCGGTGGGCTTGGAGTAGGTCCCGCCATACGGGGTGCGCTGGAGGACGTTGATCTCCAGCCCGCCGAGCGCGTTGATCAGGCCAGCGAAACCGCGCAGGTCAGCCAAGGCGTAGTACTGGATGTCGAGGCCGCTCAGCGCCTCGACGGCCTCCTTCGTCGCCAGAATGCCCGGCTCCCGAGTGCCCGCCGGGAACTGCTTGCGGTGATCCTCGGCCCACGTGTACAGGCCGTTGAGCAGGCACTCGTCGCCGCACATCCACCCTTCCGGCATGAGCCCGGCCATGACCGAGCCGGGCCGGAAGGTGATGTGCTCGGTGTCGCGGGAGAAACCGAAGAGCACGGTGCGCCCCGTCACGGCGTCGATGCTCGCCACGCTGATGCAGTCCGGTCGGGGGCCGATCCGCGACGCGCCGGAGTCCCCGCCCAGCATGAGGAGGTTGAAGCGGCCCCCCACGGCCTCCTG
>JBPOIZ010000048.1:0-3821 GCA_052034115.1 Actinomycetota bacterium | reverse complement strand
CTGCGCGACGGCTCCCACGCGATGTCCCACCAGTTCACCGAGGCACAGGTGCGGGGGGTCGTCCACGCCCTGGACCAGGCCGGGGTGCAGGTCATCGAGGTCAGCCACGGTGACGGGCTCGGCGGGTCCAGCTTCAACTACGGCTTCAGCCTGGTCGACGAGTTCTCGCTCATCGCCGCCGCCGTGGACGAAGCCACCCAGGCCAAGATCGCCATCCTCATGCTGCCGGGCCTGGGCACGGTCCACCACCTGCGCCGGGCGCACGCTGTCGGGGCGTCGGTGGCCCGGATCGCCACGCACTGCACCGAGGCGGACGTCTCGCTCCAGCACTTCGGGGAGGCCCGCCGGCTCGGCATGGAGACCGTGGGCTTCCTCATGCTGAGCCACCGGGCTTCCCCCGCGGTGCTCGCCCAGCAGGCGCGCATCATGGTCGACGCCGGAGCGCAGTGCGTGTATGTCGTCGACTCGGCCGGCGCCCTGGTGCTCTCCGATGCCCAGGAGCGCATCACGGCCGTCATACAAGAGATCGGGCACGAGGCCCAGGTCGGGTTCCACGGCCACCAGAACCTCTCCCTCGGCATCGCGAACTCGGTGCTCGCCTACCACGCCGGCGCCCGGCAGATCGACGGAGCCTTGTGCGCGCTCGGCGCCGGAGCGGGCAACTCCCCCACCGAGGTCCTGGCAGCGACGTTCGAACGCCTCGGCATCCGCACCGGGGTCGACCTCGGCGAAGTGCTCTCGGCCGCCGAGGACGTGGTGCGCCCGTTCATCCCGCGCTTGCCGTGGATGGACCGGGCCTCGATCACCCAGGGCTACGCCGGGGTCTACTCGAGTTTCCTCCTGCACGCCGAACGAGCCGCCGCCCGGTATGGCGTGCCGGCCCACGCGATCCTGCAGAAGGTGGGCGAATACGGCTACGTCGGAGGCCAGGAGGACATGATCATCGACATCGCCTTGCAGCTCCAGCAGGAGCAGGAGCTCGGCGACCTCGCCGGGATGGGAGTGCGCTGATGGCGTGGACCAAGGCGTCCGTGGCCGCCGAGTTGCTCGCCTGCGAGGCACAGCGGCGCGACCGGCCACCCTTCACCGACGAGTGGCCCGATCTCGACCTGGCCACCGGCTATCAGATCCAGGACCTCACGCTGCAGGCCCGCCTGGACCGCGGCGAGAAGCTCGTCGGCATCAAGCTCGGCCTGACCTCGAGGGCCAAACAGCAGCGGATGGGTGTCCCCTTCCCGTTCGTCGCGTGGCTGACCGACGCGATGATCCTGCCCGTCGGCGACCCGGTGCCGCAGGCCCGCCTCATCCACCCCCGGATCGAACCGGAGATCGTCTTCGTCATGGGCGAGCGGCTGGAGGGACCGGGCATCACCTGCGCCCAGGCGATGGCTGCCGTGGAGTCGGTGTGGGGCGGCGCTGAGATCATCGACAGCCGCTATCGCGATTTCCGGTTCACCGCCGGCGACGTCGCGGCCGACAACGCCTCCTCCGGGGCCTTCGTCACCGGACCGATCGGGCTGCCGCCCAGCGATCTCGACCTGGCGACCGAGGCGGTCCTCGTCGAGGTCGACGGAGCGATCGTCGACAGCGCCACCGGGGCCGCGGTCCAGGGCCACCCCGGGGAGGCGTTGGCGCTGGCCGCCAACGATCTGGCTGCTCGCGGCCACGCCATCGAGGCCGGGTGGATCGTGTTGACCGGCGGCATGACCGACGCCGTCTTCGCCCGCCCCGGCGTGTCCGTGGCGTGCCATTTCACCAGTCTCGGCTCGGTGTTCCTCAACGGTGGTTCGGAGGCCTGACATGCCGTTCATCGAGGTGACCGTGGTGCAGGGCCGCTCTCCGGAGCAGCTGCGCCGCCTCATCAGCCTGCTCACCGACGCCGCGGTCGAGGCCGTGGGGGCCCCGAAGGAGTCGGTGCGGGTCGTCATACGGGAAGTCCCCACCACCCACTTCGCGGCCGGGGACGTCACCATCGCCGAGCGCACGGAGCGGTCATGAGCCAGGACGAGTTCTTCGGACACATCATCGACGGCCAGGAGGTCGAGTCCCTCGACGGGGCCCGGTTCGACACGATCAACCCCTGGACCCGGCAGAAGTGGGCCGAGGTCGCGCTGGCCTCGGCCGCCGACGCGGACCGAGCCATCGCCAGCGCCCGTGCGGCCTTCGACGAGGGGCCGTGGCCGCGGATGGGGCGCAACCAGCGGGCCGCCCTGATCCACCGCCTGGCCGACCTCATGGAACGCGACGTCGACATCCTGGCCGGCCTGGACACCAAGGACATGGGCAAGCCGTTCGAGCAGGCCAAGCACGACGTGGCGCGCTCGGTGTGGAACTTCCGGTTCTTCGCCGACCACCAGCGCGACCACCTGGGTGAGGTCATGCCGATGGACTCGGGCCACCACACCTACACGGAGTACTCCCCCGCCGGGGTCGTCGCCGCGATCAGCCCCTGGAACTTCCCGCTGATGATGGCGACGTGGAAGATCGCCCCGGCCATCGCCTGGGGGAACACGTGCATCATCAAGCCCGCCGAGGACACCCCCACCTCGGTCACCCACCTGGGCCGATTGGCCATCGAGGCCGGCTTCCCGCCCGGTGTCCTCAACGTCCTCCACGGGTATGGCGTGCCAGCCGGCTCGTCGCTGACCGGTGACGACCGGGTCGACCGGGTGACCTTCACCGGCGAGTCGGGCACCGGGCGGATCATCATGGCGGCGGCCGCGAGCCACTTGGCGCCGGTATCGCTCGAGCTCGGCGGCAAGGGGGCCAACATCGTCTTCGAGGACGCCGACCTGGACAACGCCGTCTACTGGGCCGTCGAGGCCATCTTCCGCAACGCGGGCCAGATCTGCCTGGCCGGCTCGCGGCTCTTCGTCCACGACTCGATCTACGACGAGTTCGTGGCCCGGTTCGTCGCCGCCGCCGAGGCCCTGCCGTTCGGCGACCCGATGGACCCTGCAACGAAGTTCTCCTGTTTGGCCTCCGAGGAGCACTTCGCCAAGGTCCGCTCGTATGTCGACACCGTCGACGAGCAGGGCGGTCGCGCGCTGACCGGAGGCGTGGCGCAGGACGGCTCCTGGGTGGTCCGGCCGACGATCATCGTCGACCTGCCGCTGGAGGCCACGCAATACTGCCAAGAGATCTTCGGGCCGGTCTGTGTCGTCAACCGGTTCACCACCGAGGCCGAGGTGGTCCACCTGGCCAACGACACCCGCTATGGCCTCAACGCCATGCTCTTCACCGAGAACCTCTCCCGGGCCCACCGGGTGGCCTCGAATCTCAAGGCTGGCACGGTCTGGGTCAACTGCTTCTTCATCCGCGACCTGCGCACCCCCTTCGGGGGAGTGGGCGACTCCGGGGTCGGCCGGGAAGGCGGGAACTACTCCCGCGAGTTCTTCACCGAGCCCAAGGCCGTCGTCATGCAGATCGACCGCAGGGGGTAGGGGCGGCGCGCGCGGTGGTGCCGGCCAGGTCGGCCGGCACCACCCCCCTCCTGCTCACCGTGCGGTGACGACCTGGGCGGAAGTCACGACGAGGGCGCTCGTGGCGGTGCGTGGAAGGAGCGCCTGGCGCGCTGTCCACTGCACCTGGTAGGCCCTCCCAGGCGTCAGCCCGGCGACGCTACGGGAGACCGGGACCTCGAGGGTGGATAGTGCCGTGGCGTCCGCGGACCAGATCCACGGGCCGAGGGTGCCGCCGACGCAGTCGCTCGTCGAGCAGGTCCGCACGCGCAGCGCATACGTCGCGCTCTGCCGGTGCGGGCTCAGCGTCGCACCCGCAGTGATGGCGCCTCCAGCGGAGGACACCGAGCCCGCGGTGAG
>JBPOIZ010000124.1:0-33456 GCA_052034115.1 Actinomycetota bacterium | reverse complement strand
AGGTGTCGGTCCACTACTTCGACCGCCTCGTCACCGACCCCGCAGCGATGACCGACCTGCCGGCCGCCCGGCGGGACGAGCTCGTCGGTGCGCTGCTGCCGCCGCTGCTGACCCCGGTGCGGACCCTCGAGGCCGACGGCGGCGCGACCCGCAAGACGCTCTGGCGCCTGCACGACGGCGCGTTGGTCGAGTCGGTGCTCATGCGCTACCCCGACCGAGTGACGATCTGCGTGTCGAGCCAGGCCGGATGCGGCATGAACTGCCCGTTCTGCGCGACCGGCCAGGCCGGGTTGACCCGCAACCTGTCGACCGCCGAGATCGTCGAACAGGTGGTCGACGCCGCTCGCGCGCTGCGCCACGGCGGCCTCGGCGGCGACGCCGACGACCTGGCCGGCATACGTCGCGTCTCCAACGTCGTCTTCATGGGGATGGGGGAGGCGCTGGCCAACTACGGCGCCAGCGTCGCCGCGGTGCGCCGGCTCGTGGAGCCGCCCCCCGCCGGGCTGGGACTGTCCGCCCGCGGGCTGACGATGTCGACCGTCGGGCTGGTGCCGGCCATCGACCGGTTCGCTGCCGAGGGCCTCCCGGTCACGCTCGCGCTCTCCCTGCACGCGCCGGATGATGACCTGCGCGACGAACTCGTCCCGCTCAACACCAGGTATGCCGTGGCCGACGTTCTCGACGCAGCCCGGCGCTACTTCGATGCGACCGGACGGCGGGTCTCCATCGAGTACGCCCTGATCAAGGATGTCAACGACCAGGCGTGGCGGGCCGACCTGCTGGCGGAACTCCTCACCGCCCGCGGCCGTGGCTGGGTCCACATCAACCCCATTCCGCTCAACCCGACGCCCGGGTCTCGGTGGACCGCGTCCCGTCCCGGTGTTCAGCAGCAGTTCGTCGAGCGGTTGCGCGCGGCCGACCTACCCACGACCGTGCGGGACACCCGCGGTCGCGACATCGACGGTGCCTGCGGGCAGCTGGCAGCCAGCCCGGGCTAGGACGCCGGGCGCGGAGCAGCTGCGGGGCGCCGCACACCATCCCCGGCGGGTGAGCCCGGAGCGGCCAGCAGTAGGGTCGGTATGCCGTCGACCGTGACCCGGAGGCGGTCATACCGGCAGGTTGGGCGTAGGGAAAGGATCTCCCATGCGGGCGCTGGCGAAGATGTCGGCCGGACCGGGGTTGGAGCTGGTGGATCGGCCGGAACCGGTCTGTGGTCCGTATGACGTGAAGATCCGGGTGCTGCGGGCTGGCCTGTGCGGCACCGACCTGCACCTCGAGCAGTGGGACGACTGGGCCGCCGCCACGGTCCATGCCCCCATGGTCATCGGGCACGAGTTCTACGGCGAGGTCGTCGACATCGGTGAGGATGTCCCGGCCGGGACCATCGCCGTCGGGGCCAAGGTGTCAGGGGAAGGGCACATCGTCTGCGGGCACTGCCGCAACTGTCGCGCCGGGCGCCGACACGTCTGCATCAACACCGTCGGCGTCGGGGTCAACCGCGACGGCGCCTTCGCCGACTACGTCGTGGTTCCGGCCACCAACGCCTGGGTCCAGCCCGACGACCTCGACCCGGACCTGTGCGCCGTCTTCGACCCCCTCGGCAACGCCACCCACACCGCACTGCAATGGCCCCTCGTCGGCGAGGACGTCCTGGTCACCGGCGCCGGACCCATCGGGGTCATGGCCGCCGCCATCGCCAAGCACGCCGGCGCCAAACACGTCGTCGTCACCGACGTCAGCGACTACCGGCTGGCCCTGGCCAAGGCCGCTGGCGCCGACCTGGTCGTCAACGTCGCCACGACCCGCATCAAGGACGCCCAACGCACACTCGGCATGCGGGAGGGCTTCGACATCGGCCTGGAGATGTCCGGGGCGCCATCGGCGGTGGAGGAGATGCTCGCGAACCTCAACCATGGGGCGAAAGTCTCGATGCTCGGCCTGCCGAAGGGACCCTTCGCGATCGACTGGGGCCGAGTCATCACGCACATGATCACGCTCAAGGGGATCTACGGCCGGGAGATGTTCGAGACCTGGTACTACATGAGCTCGATGCTGGCCACCTCACCGACCTTGAAGGACGCCGTGACGTCGGTCATCACCCATCGGTTCCCCGCCGAACAGTGGGCCGACGCGTTCGCCGCCGCCCGGTCGGGCGAGTGCGGCAAGGTGGTCATGGACTGGAGCTGACCGCCGCGACGGGCCAGTGTCGCCCGTTCGGCGTATGCCGATCGGACGAGGGCGCACCCAGGTCGTTGCGCCATACGGTGACGATGCTGCCTCCGCGCAGCCGCCCACCGGTCCCTTGAGCGAAAGGTCCCTCATGTCCGCGCGTACCACCACCACCACCGCCGTCGCCGCCCTGGTCCTGCCCCTCGTCGCGCTGACCTGCGCTCCGGCCGCCTCCGCGGCGACGAGCCGCTCGTTCACGTGCACCGGGATCATCAGCCGGGACTACACCCGCCAGACCGTGACCGGCACCCTGACCGGCGTCAAGCCCACCAACGTCACGGTGATCAACTACCTCGGCGCGACCATGGTCACGGCGGCGGCACCTGCGCGGCACAACGCCTGGTGGGCCGGCTACTGGAAGTCGACCTACGCCATGAACCAGTGGCGGGTCGGCAAGGACGCGAGCGCCACCAGCTACCACCTCATGCTGCCGGACACCCGTCCCGGCGCGGCCTTCGACGGACTGCTGGTGTCCGAGTTCGACGGCGGGGCGTCAGGCAACTGGCAGAACTGGATGACCTGCACCGCCTCCTGATCCTGGCCCGAAGCGCACTACGGTGGGGTGCGACGGCGAACCCGGCGCACCCCTTGGAGCGAGATGTACTCCGCAACCCGCAGGCAGCTGACCACCACCCTCGGCGAGATCGAGGAGGCGGGGCTCTTCAAGCGTGAGCGCGAGCTGACCAGCCCGCAGTCGGCCCACATCACCACGACGGCGGGGGAGTCGCTGAACTTCTGCGCCAACAACTATCTCGGCCTGGCCGATCACCCCGAGGTCATCGCCGCGGCGCACGCCGCGCTCGACGAGTGGGGCTTCGGTATGGCGAGCGTGCGGTTCATCTGCGGGACTCAGACCCCGCACCGCGCGCTCGAAGGCGCGATCAGCGACCTGCTCGGCACCGACGACACGATCCTCTACTCCTCCTGCTTCGACGCCAACGGTGGGGTCTTCGAGACCCTGTTCGGCGAGGAGGACGCGATCATCTCCGACGAGCTCAACCACGCCTCGATCATCGACGGCATCCGGCTGTCCAAGGCGCAGCGGTTGCGCTACCGCAACGCGGACCTGGCGGACCTGGAGACGCAGTTGCAGTCGGCAGCAGGCGCGCGTCGACGGGTCATCGTCACCGACGGCGTCTTCTCGATGGACGGATCGTTCGCTCCGCTGCCGCAGATCTGCGACCTCGCCGACCGGTATGACGCCATGGTGCTCGTCGACGATTCGCATGCAGTCGGTTTCGTCGGCGCAGGAGGCGGCGGCACGCCGGAGCTGTTCGGGGTGCGCGAGCGCGTCGACATCGTCACCGGCACGTTGGGCAAAGCCCTCGGCGGGGCGTCGGGCGGATATGTGAGCGGCCATCAGGAGATCGTCGACCTGTTGCGCCAGCGGTCCCGCCCCTACCTGTTCTCCAACTCGGTGGCTCCGGCCGTGGTCGCCGGTTCGCTGGCCGCGATCCGGCTGGCTCGGGAGGCGGGGGAACTTCGTGGCCGGCTGACCGACAATGCCGCTCTGTTCCGGGAGCTGATGTCGCAGGCGGGGTTCGAGCTGCTCCGGGGGAGTCATCCGATCACGCCGGTGATGTTCCCGGGGCCGGACGGGGCCCGCACCGCGACCGCGGTGGCCAATCGGATGCTCGAGGACGGCGTATACGTCATCGCGTTCAGTTACCCCGTCGTGCCCCAGGGCCGGGCCAGGATCAGGGTCCAGCTGTCTGCTGCCCACTCCGCGGCGGACGTGCGCCGCTGTGTGGCCGCCTTCGTCGCCGCCCGGGCTGCCGTGGCGAGCTGACCGGCCGGCGAGGTCGGCCAACGCGTTGCACAGTTCGGCGCCCCAGAGATAGGTTGCCGCCTACCGAGTTGCAACCCTTGGAGGATGTCCTGTGGCCCTTCCCGAGCTGACCCCGGAGCAGCGCGCGGCAGCGCTGGAGAAGGCTGCGCTCGCGCGCAAAGAGCGGGCCGCGGTCAAGCACCGCCTCAAGCACTCGGCCGGGTCCTTGGCCTCGGTCATCGCTGCGGGCAAGGACAACGAGGTCATCGGCAAGATGCGAGTGTCGGCGCTGCTGGAGTCCCTGCCGGGCGTCGGCCGGGTGCGGGCTCGACAGCTCATGGAGGAGATCGGCATCTCCGAGTCCCGTCGGGTGCGCGGGCTGGGCGCCAACCAGATCTCCGCGCTCGTCGAGCGCTTCCACTGATGGACGGGGCGCAGAGCCCCGGTCGACTCACCGTCCTCGCCGGGCCGACCGCCGTCGGCAAGGGCACGATCGCGGCCTATGTCCGCACCCACTTCCCACAAGTCTGGTTGTCGGTGTCCATGACGACGCGCCGGCCCCGCCCGGGGGAGGTCGACGGAGTCCACTACCACTTCGTCGACGACGCCGAGTTCGAGCGCTTGGCCGCCGCGGGGCAGTTCCTCGAACACGCCGTCGTCCACGGGCGGGCCCGCTACGGCACGCCGCGAGGGCCGGTCGAACGGGCCCTGAGCGCCGGCCGCTTGGCCTTGCTGGAGATCGACCTCCAAGGGGCCCGACAGGTCCGTCATACGATGCCGGAAGCACTGTTCGTCTTCCTGTCCCCGCCGAGCTGGGACGAGCTGATTCGCCGCCAGGTCGGTCGGGGGACCGAAACCGAGGAGGAGCGGGCGGCCCGGTTGGACACGGCGCAGGCCGAGATGGCGGCCCAATCGGAGTTCGACGCGGTCATCGTCAACGACGATGTGCGTCGGGCGAGCGAGGAACTCGTATCATGGATGCGATCGGGTCAGCCTGGGCGCACCGCCTGACGACCCACCGCACCCCCACTGACGAATCGAGACGAGCCGTGTCCGGAACCGTGGCGAACCCCATCGGGATCACCAACCCGCCCATCGACGACCTGCTCCAGGCCACCGACTCCAAGTACGCCCTGGTCATTTTCGCCGCCAAGCGGGCCCGGCAGATCAACGCGTACTACGGTCAGCTCCAGGAGGGCCTGCTCGACTACGTCGGTCCGCTGGTAGAGACCGAGGTCTCCGAGAAGCCGCTGTCGATCGCGCTGCGTGAGATCGACGAAGGCCTGCTGACCTGCGAGCCGCAGGAGGCCTGAGCCGCCCATGCGGGTCGTCCTCGGGGTCGCGGGTGGGATCGCGGCATACAAGGCCTGCTCGCTGCTGCGCCTGTTCGCCGAGGCCGGGCACGAGGTCACCGTGGTCCCCACGGCCGCGGCGCTGCAGTTCGTCGGCGAGGCCACGTGGGCGGCCCTGTCCGGCCGCCCGGTCCGCACCGACGTCTGGGACGGCGTGCACGAGGTGCCCCACGTTCGCCTCGGCCAGGAGGCCGACCTGGTGGTCGTGGCGCCGGCGACCGCGGACCTGCTCGCCCGAGCCGCGCACGGTATGGCGAACGACCTGCTCACCAACGTCTTGCTGACCGCTCGGTGCCCGGTGGTGCTCGCCCCGGCGATGCACACCGAGATGTGGCTGCATGCAGCGACGCAGGCCAATGTCGCCACGCTGCGCTCCCGCGGGGTCGTCGTCATCGAACCAGCCGAGGGGCGGCTCACCGGCAAGGACACCGGCCCGGGTCGGCTCCCGGAGCCGCAGGAGCTCTTCGACGCCTGCCGTGACGTCGTCGCGGACGGGGGATCAGCCGCACCTGCCGGCTCGGCTCGCCCCGACTCAACGCCCGGGGGACCAGGGGACCTGACCGGCCGGCGGATCGTCGTCAGCGCCGGCGGGACCCAGGAGCCGATCGACCCGGTGCGCTTCATCGGCAACCGCTCGTCCGGGAAGATGGGCCTGGCGCTGGCTCGGGTCGCCGCACAGCGCGGCGCGCAGGTCACCCTCGTCGCCGCGAACCTGACCGTAGACACCGGAAGTGCTGCCGTCCCGCACCTGACAACGGTGGCCGCCCCGACCGCCCTGCAGATGCAGCACGCCGTGACCGAGGCGGCCCGGCAGGCCGATGTCGTCGTCATGGCCGCCGCGGTTGCCGATTTCCGCCCGGCGCACGTCGCCACGGCAAAGATCAAGAAGTCCCACGCGGGCGCGCACGACGACTCGGCACCGACCATCGAGCTGGTCCGCAACCCGGACATCCTGGCCACCTTGGTGAGCGAGCGCGGCCCCGCCCGCTCGCCGGTCATCGTCGGGTTTGCCGCCGAGACCGGCGACGCCGAGGGCAGCGTCCTCGACCACGCCCGCGCCAAGCTGGCGCGGAAGGGATGTGACCTGCTGGTGGCCAACGAGGTCGGCGCCGGAGTGACCTTCGGCCAGGACGTCTCGACGGCCCACCTCCTGCGGCCGGGCAGCGCCGAGGTGCGCACGGTCGGCCCGGCGCCCAAGGAACAGATCGCCGAGGCGGTCTGGGATGCCGTGGCCGCGATCCTGCGCGGCGGCGACCCCGCGCAGGGCTAGACTCCCCCACGATCCCATCCCCTTGAGGAGTGTCTTGTGTCCGCGCGCCTGTTCACCTCCGAGTCCGTCACCGAGGGACACCCGGACAAGATCTGTGACCAGATCTCCGATGGCATCCTCGACGCGATGCTCGACCAGGACCCCCGCTCGCGAGTGGCCGTCGAGACCCTGGTGACCACCGGGCTGGTCCACGTGGCCGGCGAGGTGACCACCGAGGGCTACGTCGACATCCCCACGATCGTGCGCGACACCGTGGTGCGCATCGGCTACGACTCGTCGGTCAAGGGCTTCGACGGCGGATCCTGCGGTGTCTCGGTGTCCATCGGGCAGCAGAGCCCGGACATCGCCCAGGGTGTCGATCACGCCTACGAGAATCGGGTGGGCGGCGACCAGGACGCCTACGACAAGCAGGGCGCCGGCGACCAGGGCCTGATGTTCGGCTACGCCTGCGACGAGACCGTCGAGCTGATGCCGCTGCCGATCTTCCTGGCCCACCGGCTGGCCGAGTCTCTCACCGCCGCCCGCAAGACGGGGACGATCCCGTACCTTCGTCCGGACGGCAAGACCCAGGTCACCATCGAGTACGACGGTGACCGCCCGGTCCGGCTCGACACCGTGGTCGTGTCCAGCCAACACGCTGCGGACGTCTCCATCGACGGACTGCTCGCACCCGACGTACGCCGCTACGTCATCGAGCCCACCCTGGCGGCGCTTGCCGACTCCGGGTCGACGCTGGACATCTCGAGCTACCGCACGTTGATCAACCCCACCGGCAAGTTCGAGGTCGGCGGCCCGATGGGCGACGCGGGGCTGACCGGCCGAAAGATCATCGTCGACACGTATGGCGGCATGGCCCGCCACGGCGGGGGGGCCTTCTCGGGCAAGGACCCCTCGAAGGTCGACCGCTCGGCCGCCTACGCCACTCGATGGGTGGCCAAGAACGTCGTCGCCGCTGGGCTGGCCCGACGCTGTGAGGTGCAGGTGGCCTACGCCATCGGTGCGGCGCACCCGGTCGGCCTCTACGTCGAGACCTTCGGCACCGAGACCGTGCCGGTCGAGCGCATTCAGGCCGCGATCACCTCGGTGTTCGACCTGCGCCCGGCCGCGATCATCGAGCACCTCGACCTGCTGCGCCCGATCTACCAGCCGACGGCGGCCTACGGTCACTTCGGGCGCACTGCGGCGGCGGGGATCGACAACGGCTTCACCTGGGAGCACCTGGACCGGGTCGGCCTCCTGCAGTCCGCTGCCGGCTGACTCGGTCGGCCGCGGCGGGCCCCAGCCGTCGCACCGCGGTCGACGACCCGGCTGCCCGGCCGCTGTCGGGCGTCCTGCCTAGGCTGTCGGCATGACCGAGGCGAGCCAGGATCCGCTCCCGGTCGCTGCCGTCCTCGTCGACACCCCGCTGGCTCACTTGGACCGCGAGTTCGAGTACGCCGTCCCTGCCCAGCTCGCCGACCTGGCGGTGCCGGGGTCCCGGGTGCGGGTGCCGTTCGCGGGCCGCGACCTCGAGGGTTTTGTCCTGCGCCGCCTCACCGCCGCCAGCCACCCGGGACCGCTGCGCCAGCTGCGCTCGGTCGTCTCACCCGAGCCCGTGCTCGTCCGTCCCGTCCTCGACGTCATCACCGAGGTGGCCCGCCGGTATGGCGGCACGCGCTCCGACGTGGTGCGGCTGGCGATCCCGAAGCGGCATGCGGCCGCCGAACGGGCCCTCACCGAGCGCCCCCCTGCCGACCCGGGCCCGGTGCCGGAGCCGGCCGCCGACGCGGGGCCGTGGCGCAACTACCCGGCCGGACCCTCGTTCCTGCGCCGGATGGTTGCCGGTCAGGGCCCGGCGGCCTCCTGGCTCGCCCTGCCCGGACAACCCGCCGACAGGGACTGGCCGATGGCGCTGGCGGTCGCCGCCCATGCTGCGCTGCGGGCCGATCGAGGCGTCCTGATCGTCGTGCCCGACCACCGCGACGTCACGCGCGTCGACACCGCCTTGCGATCGGTTCTCGGCACCGGCCGGCACGTGCGGCTCACTGCCGACCAGGGACCGCAGGCGAGGTACACCGCGTGGTTGACCCTGCTGCGTGGCCACGTGCGCTGTGTGGTGGGCACGCGGGCTGCCGCCTTCGCGCCGGTGGCCGACCTCGGGCTCGCCATCTGGTGGGACGACGGCGACGACCTGCACGACGAGCCACGCGCGCCATACCCGCAGGTCGGCGAGGTGCTGCGGGCGCGGGCCCAGATCGAAGGCTGCGCGCTGCTCGCTGGCGGCTTCGCCCGGTCGGTGGCGCAACAACAGGCCACCGAGTCGGGGCAGGACCGTCCGATCTCGGCCGAGCCGGCGCACATCCGGCGCAGTGCACCGCGCATCGTCGTGGCCGACGAGGACGACCAGGTCCGCGACGGCGCGGCCGCCTTGGCCCGACTCCCGACCCGGGCCTGGCGGGTGGCCACGCAGGCCCTGGCCGCCGGCCCGGTCCTGGTCCAGGTGCCGCGGCGGGGCTACCTGCCGTCGTTGCGGTGCCAGGAGTGCCGCTCGCCGGTGCGCTGCCACCGCTGCCACGGGCCGATGAGCCTGACCGCGGCCGACGGCGCACCCCGGTGCGACTGGTGTGGTGCCGGCCTGCCGGCGACCGGTTTCTCCTGTCCCACCTGCTCGGGTCGGATGCTGCGGGCCGGGCGGGTCGGAGAGCGTCGCACCGCCGAAGAGCTCGGTCGCGCCTTCCCGGGGGTTCCGGTCGTCACCTCCTCGGCGGGGGCGGTGGTCGCCTCGGTCCGCTCGAGCCCGGCCCTGATCGTCGCCACGCCGGGTGCCGAGCCGCTGGCCGAAGGCGGGTATGTCGCCACCGTGCTCCTCGACGCGTGGGCCATGCTCGACCGGCCAGGGCTCGACGCAGGGGTCGAGGCACTGCGGCGATGGATGACCGCGGCCGCGCTGACCCGGGGCCACGAGCACGGCGGGCAGGTGGTGCTCTGCGGCGTGACCGGACCGCACGCGCCTCCCGTGGCCGCGCTGGTCCGCTGGGATCCGGCCTGGCTGGCGGCCCGCGAGCTCGCCGAGCGCCGTGACCTTGGGCTGCCGCCGGCCGTGACGATGGCCCGGCTACGCGGCGACCGCAGTGCCGTGGCAGCGGCGGTGGCTGCGATGTCCGCCGACCTCGGCGACGCGGTGGTGGGCCCGGTGCTCGGCCCGGTCCCGGCGCGTTCCGAACGGTCCCGCCGCGCCGACGGCTCGGCCGAGCTCGTCGAGGCCATCGTCCGCGTCGCGCCGCGAGCTGCCCCGGAGCTCGCGGCGGCAGCCCGCGCGGCCCGGGTGGTCCGCAGCGCGCACAAGGCGGCCGACCCGCTGCAGATCCGCCTCGGAGGCACCGGCCTCTGACGGGGGCTGCCCGGGTGGCGGTGCTGACCGGGGCGGGGTACGTTTCGCGATGTGCCGAGCTCTGGGACCGCGGGTGGCGCGACCGGCTCCAGCCGTGTCCCACTTCGCGAGTTGCTCCGCCAACATGACTACTCGTGGTATCTCGCGGCCCGTGGGGTGTCCCAGATCGGGTCGACGATGGTGCCGGTCGCCCTTGCCTTCGCGGTGCTGGACCTCACCGGATCGGCCGTCGCGCTGGGTCAGGTGCTCGCCGCCCGCACTGCGGCAATGCTCGTCTTCCTCCTCGTCGGTGGCGTGATCGCCGACCGGTTGCCCCGCACGCTGGTCATCCAGGTCGGCCACGCGGTGACGGCCCTGTCCCAGGGCTACGCGGCGTACCTGTTCATCTCCGGGTCGGCCCAGCTGTGGATGATCGTCGTCATCGAGGCGGTCAACGGCGCCGTGTCGGCATTCACCTTCCCCGCGATGACGGGAGTGGTGCCGCAGCTCGTCGAGCGTCCGCTCATCCAACAGGCCAACGCCGTGCTCGACTTCGTCTTCAGCACCCTGAGCATCATCGGCCCGGCCGTGGCCGGGGTCCTGGTCAAGACCGTCGGGCCCGGGTGGGCACTTGCTGTGGACGCCGCCACGTATGTCGTGGCGATCGCCCTGCTCGTCCCGGTGCGCCTGCCGCCGCGGGACCAGGCGGGCACGTCGTCGATGCTGAGGGATCTGCACGACGGCTGGCGTGAGTTCACCGCGCGGACCTGGGTCTGGGTCATCGTCGCGGTCTTCGGGGTGCTCAACGCGGTCCACGCCGGAGCCATCGGCGTGCTCGGTCCGTTGGTCGCGACGACCACCCCATTGGGCGAGGCCGGCTGGGGCTTGGCCCTCAGCGCGGAGGCCG
Organism: Actinomycetota bacterium; assembly: GCA_052034115.1. Lineage (GTDB taxonomy): Bacteria > Actinomycetota > Actinomycetes > Actinomycetales > Dermatophilaceae > Lutibacillus. The sequence goes on along the minus strand of JBPOIZ010000124.1, from coordinate 22,581 downwards.
GCGGCGTGCTGCTGGGCACTGTCCTGCTCATGCGGGCGCCACTGGCCAAGCCGCTGCGAGCCGGGATGGTGGGGGTGGCCGTGGGCGGCCTGTTCTTCCTCGCCCTGGGGCTGACACCGGTCCTGGTCGTTCTCGTCCCGCTCGCCATCCTCACCGGGCTCGGGATCCAGATCTTCGAGGTCGGCTGGACCACCAGTCTGCAGCAGCACGTGCCGGAACAGACCCTGTCCCGCGTGTCGAGCTACGACGCGCTCGGCTCGTTCATCGCCATGCCTGTCGGCACCTTCGTCTTCGGCCTGCTCGGCACGCATTTGGATCCGGGCACCGTACTGGTCGCCTCCGGCGTGGCCTTCACCGCCGGCGCCCTGCTCACCTTGCTCGTGCCGTCGGTGCGCGGGCTCCGTGCGGTGCATAGACTCAACGCCTGACCCGCCGCTCGACCCAGGGACGCCATACCGATGCCCATCCAGCCGATCCGACTGTTCGGCGACCCGGTCCTGCGGACCCCCGCACCACCGGTCGTCGACTTCGACAAGGAGTTGCGGCGGCTCGTCGCCGATCTGACCGACACCATGCTCGATGCGCCCGGTGCCGGGCTGGCGGCTCCGCAGATCGGGGTGTCGCTGCGGGTATTCACCTACAACGTCGACGGCGTGGTCGGTCACCTCATCAACCCCGACCTCGACCTGACCCCCGACGAGCAGGACGGTGCCGAAGGGTGTTTGTCCTTCCCCGGTATGACGTATCCGACCCGAAGGGCGCACGGCGTGGTGGCCCGCGGGTTCGACGAGCACGGTGAACCCCGAGTCGTCGAGGGGACCCTGACGCTGGCCCGGGCCATCCAGCACGAGACCGACCACCTCGACGGGGTCCTGTTCATCGACCGGCTCGATCCCGAGCAGCGCGCCCTCGCGATGCGTGCGCTTCGGGAGGCGGAGTGGGTCGGATCTGCGCCGGTGGTGCGGGTCAGCCCGCACGCGACGTTCGGTCAGGCACGGTAGCCGTGCGGCTCGTCTTCGCCGGGACCCCCGAGGTCGCCCTACCGTCGCTGGACCTGCTGGCCGGTTCACCGCATCAGCTCGTCGCCGTCGTCACCCGCCCCGACGCCCCGGCCGGGCGTGGTCGGGCGCTGGTCTCCTCGCCCGTGCGCCGGCGCGCCGAGGAGCTCGGCATTCCCGTCCTGACCCCCGCATCCGCCAAGGACCCCGACCTCCAGGCCGCCCTGCGCACCCTGGCTCCCGACGCGTGCCCGGTGGTCGCCTACGGTGCCCTGCTGCCCCAGCAGGCGTTGGACATCCCCCGGTACGGCTGGATCAACCTGCACTTCTCGCTGCTGCCGGCATGGCGCGGCGCCGCACCCGTGCAGCACGCGATCATCGCCGGTGACGAGGTCACCGGTGCGTCGACGTTCCGCATCGAGGCCGGGCTGGACACCGGACCGGTCTTCGGGACGATGACCGAGACGGTCCGCCCGCAGGACACGGCGGGCGATCTGCTCACCAGGCTCGCCGATGGCGGTTCGCACCTGCTCCTGTCGACCCTCGACGGGATCGAGTCCGGCCGGCTCGACCCGGTGCCACAGTCGGCCGACGGGGTGAGTCACGCCCCGCGGCTCCAGGTGGCCGACGCGCGCGTGCGGTGGGAGCACCCCGCGCCGGCGATCGATCGGTTGGTGCGCGGCTGCACGCCCGCGCCCGGTGCGTGGACGACGGTCCGCGGGGAACGCCTCGGTCTGGGGCCGGTCCAGCTGCTCACCGACAACGCGGCACAGCTTGCGCCCGGCCAGATCGAGGCCGGACGTCGCGAGGTGCTGGTCGGCACCGCGACCACGCCGGTGCGTCTCGGCCTGGTGCGCCCCGCAGGGAAGAAGCCCATGGCCGCCGACGCGTGGGCCCGGGGGATGCGCCTCGACGGCGGCGAGGTGCTCGGTGGCTGACCGCGGAGACCGACCGTCTAGGCGTGGTGCCGATCGTCCTCCGGACGGGGCCTCGGGGCGTCGTCCCCGCCCGCCGCGCGGCTTCGAGCGGCGCGCTGACGGCGGAGCCCGCCAGGCCGGTGATCCGCGCCCGAGCCGACGCCGAGGCACCGATCCGGCGCGCCGGACGGCATACGAGGTGATGAAGGCGGTGCGCGGCGGTGCCTACGCCAACCTCGCGCTGCCGCCAGCACTGCGCTCGGCGGGGGTCCGGGGTCGCGACGCGGCGTTCGCCACCGAACTGACCTACGGCACGATCCGGCTCCAGGGCCGCTACGACCCGATCATCGCTTCCGCTGCCGGTCGGCCGTTGGCCGAGATCGACCCGCCGGTGCTCGACGTGCTGCGGCTCGGGACCCACCAGCTGCTCGGCATGCGGGTGCCCGTCCACGCGGCGACCGCGGAAACCGTCGGGCTGGCCCGAGACGTCGTCGGCATCGGGGCGGCCGGCTTCGTCAACGCCGTGCTGCGCCGCGTCGGGGAGCGGGACCTCGACACCTGGTTGGACCTCGTCGCCCCGCCGAGCCTGGAGCCGACCGCCCGTCGGTCGGTCGTCACCTCCCATCCGGAGTGGGTCGTCACCGCCTTGCGGGCGGCCCTCATCGGGCATGGCCTCGCCGAGCCGCAGACCGTCGACCCCGAGCTCGACACCCTCCTGGCGGCGGACAACGAGCCACCGCGGGTCTCTCTCGTGGCCCGACCCGGGCTGGCCACAACGGCGGAGTTGACCGGTGTCCACACCACCGCCGGTCGATGGTCCCCGGTGGCGGTCACGTTGGGCTCCGGCGACCCCGGCGCCATCCCCGCGGTGCGGGAGGGCCGGGCGGCCGTCCAGGACGAGGGGTCGCAGGTGGTGACGCTGGCGCTGGCCGCAGCGCCCCTCGGATCGGATCGTCCTAGTGGGCGCGAGCGGTGGCTCGACCTGTGCGCCGGCCCCGGAGGCAAGGCCGGCCTGTTGGCCGGGCTCGCCCTTCAGACCGGGGCAGACCTCGTGGCCAACGAGGTGGCTGCGCATCGCGCCGAGTTGGTCCGCACGACGCTGCGGGCCGCGAGCGCCGCGGCGGCGGAACACGGTCAGCACGTCGAGGTGCGCACAGGAGACGGCCGCGAGCTGGGGGAGGTGGAACCACAGGCCTACGACCGGGTGCTCGTCGATGCGCCCTGCACGGGTCTTGGTGCCCTGCGCCGTCGACCGGAGGCACGATGGCGCCGCACTCCCGCCGATGTGCCGACGTTGGCCCGACTGCAGCGGGAGCTGCTCGACTCGGCCCTGGACGCGGTCCGCCCGGGCGGGGTGGTCGCGTACGTCACCTGTTCCCCGCACCTGGCCGAGACCCGGTTCGTCGTGTCCGACGTGGTCAAGCGTCGGCATGACGTCGAGGTGCTCGATGCCGCCGGGTATGTCGTGGATGCCTCGGGCGTGCCGCTGCCCGACACCGGAACCGCGCCCTACGTGCAGTTGTGGCCGCACCGGCACGGGACCGACGCGATGTTCCTCGCCGTGCTGCGTCGGCACTGACCGAGGCCGGGACCGGCATACCCTGAACCCCGTGCAGATCTCCCCGAGCATCCTGTCCGCCGACTTCGCCAACCTCCAGAGCGAGATCGAGGCGGTGCGCAATGCCGACTGGGCCCACGTCGACGTCATGGACGCGCACTTCGTGCCGAACCTCACCCTGGGTCTGCCGGTCGTGGAATCCCTGCTCAAGGTCAGCCCACTGCCCATCGACTGCCACCTGATGATCGAGGACCCGGACCGCTGGGCGCCGCCCTATGCCGAGGCGGGCGCGGCGTCGGTGACCTTCCACATCGAGGCGGCGAAGGATCCGCGCACCCTGGCCCGGACGATCCGCTCGCTCGGTGCCCGCGCCTCGATGGCCCTGAAACCCCAGACGCCGTTCGCGCCCTACGAGGAGCTCCTCGCCGACCTCGACATGGTGCTCGTCATGACCGTGGAGCCGGGGTTCGGCGGGCAGTCGTTCATGGCCGGCCAGATGCCGAAGGTGCGCCAGGTCCGCGAGGCCGTGCGCCGGCATGGCGGGCAGATCTGGATCCAGGTCGACGGGGGCGTCAGCGCGGCGACGATCGAGCAGTGCGCCGAGGCGGGAGCGGATGTCTTTGTCGCCGGGTCAGCCGTCTTCGGGGCTGAGGATGCCGCTGCGGCAGTGGAGCAGCTGCGCGACCTGGTCGCCCGACACCGCCACTGAGGTGCTGACACCGCCACCGAGGTGCCGACACCGCCACCAGGCGCCGGCGCGCCCACCGGCCCCCGCATCTGTGGCTTGGCTCAGCGCACCTGCTCGATCGCGACGTCGAGTCGGGCCCGCGGATCGGTGCCGTCCAGGCGGCTGACGTGCACGCAGACAGCGGTCTGCACGTCCAACCGGACGAAGAACTCCTCCTCGGGCAGTGCCCGTGGGGGATCTGCCGCGTCATCGCCGCGCTCGGACTCGAAGAGCGTGGCCGCCACCGTTCCGGGAAGAAGCGGGCAGCAGGTGCAGCGTGGTTCGTATGCCGGGCCGGGGATCGCCATCGCCTCCCAGACCAGCCGGCCCCGCCATACCCGCTCGGTCACCTCGGCGAGCCGCACCTCCGACGCGAGCTCCTTCGGGTCCATCGCCGCCGGGAACCGGTAGCTGCTGAAGAGCATCTCGCCGTCGTCCACCTCCGCCCAGGAGGCCCGGGCCACGACCAAGCCGTCCGGGTCGCGCTGCGGCTCGGTGTCCCACACGAAGGGGCGCGGCTGCTGATCGGGACCGCCGGTGCCCCAGCCGCCCGGGCCGCCGGGGACACCCCGGACACCCGGGACAACCGGGGCGCCCTCGCCGCCGAGGACCAGCCGCGAGACGCTGCGCGGCGCCCGCGCGGGCTCGTCGACCTCGCTGATCACGGTGCCGTCGGCACGTGCCACGCGCAGCCGGCCCGGACGGCCCACCGCCACCCGGACCGGGTCGTCGATGCCGTCCTGCCACAACAGGGTCAACTCACGCCACCGCCACGGTGACGACATCGCCAGCCGGCGGAACCGATCGGGGCTCACAGCCATGGGACAAGTGTCCCTGCAGTGCGGCCCAGGACGCACTGGCATAATCGACGGCACGTGCTCCGGGGTCGGTGAAAATCCGAACCGGCGGTGACAGTCCGCGACCCGACCGCAACCAGCGGCCGGTTGACCTGGTGGAACTCCAGGACCGACGGTGAGAGTCCGGATGGGAGGAAGCACGTTCGGTGTGTGCGCACGCCGCGACGGGGCTCGCCGGTATGGCGGGTCGCGCCCTGGCCTGCGGGCGCGCGAGCATGTCCCCGGAGTTCGTCCGTGCACCACTTCAGAACTCCAAAGGACGAACACCGCAAATGAACGACAACATCTTCCAGCAGCTCATCGACGCTGCGATCCCCATCGGCCAGTACGAGCTGCACTGGCTCGAACTCATCGGAGTGCTCATCGGCGTCGTGTCGGCCTGGTTCGGCATGAAGCGCCGGGTCTGGGCCTGGCCGGTCGGCATCGTGGCCAACGTCATGCTCTTCTTCGTCTACATCGGGGCGGCCTTCGGCGCCGACTCCCGCGTGCCACTGTTCGGCCAGTCCTCGCGGCAGGTCTTCTTCATCGCGGTCAGCCTCTACGGCTGGGTCCGCTGGGCCCAGCATCAGCGGCTGGCGGGTGGCGCCGACGCCCCTGCGGTCGTGCCTCGCTGGGCGACCAGCCGGGAACGGGTCGCCGTGGTGGTGTTCTGGTTGGCCGGGACCGTCGTCGTCCACCAGATCTTCGTCGCCTTGTGGAACCTGGCACCGAATCCCTACTGGACGCCGGCCTGGTGGTTCTACTGGTGCGACGCGTGGATCTTCGTCGGGTCGATCGTGGCCACCTTCGCGATGGCCCGCGGCTGGAACGAGTTCTGGCTGGCCTGGATCGGCGTCGATCTGGTGGGTGTGCCGCTGGGATTCGCGACCGGATACGTCCCCACGGCGGTCATGTACATCTTCTACGGGATGTTCGTCCTTTACGGCTTCTCCCAGTGGGTCAAGGCCACCCGTGAGGAGCGGCCGGCGGTCGGACTGACCGAGGACCGGGCACTGGCCTAGCAGCGGCCCGGCCCGGCGTACCCTGTGCGGCGTGAAGACGTTCGAGGGGTTGTTCGCCGAGCTGGAGCTGAGGGCCGCCACGCGGCCGGAGGGATCCGGCACCGTGGCGGCTCTCGACGCCGGCGTGCATGCCATCGGCAAGAAGGTCGTCGAGGAGGCCGCCGAGGCGTGGATGGCGGCCGAGCATGAGGGGCCGGAGCGCGCCGCCGAAGAGATCAGCCAGTTGCTCTACCACGTCCAGGTGCTCATGATCGCCTCCGGCCTGGCCCTCGAGGACGTTTACGCCCATCTTTGAGCCGAGCGGTCTCGGCGCCTCGCGCCATACCGTTGGTTCTGACCAGAACGCAGGAGCTGCCGCCGTGCTGCGTATCGCCGTGCCGAACAAGGGCTCGCTGTCCGAGCCCGCTATCGCCATGCTCCGCGAGGCGGGCTACCGGGTGCGCCGGGACGGGCGTGAGCTCGTCGTCTCCGACGCCGACAACGACGTGGAGTTCTTCTACCTTCGCCCGCGCGACATCGCCGTGTATGTCGGGTCGGGCACCGTCGACTGCGGTATCACCGGGCGTGACCTGCTGCTGGACAGCGGCAGCGCGGCCGTAGAGGTGCTTGGTCTGGACTTCGGGCGCTCGACGTTCCGGTTCGCCGCCCGGCCCGGGTCGGTGCGCGATGTCGCCGACATCTCCGGGCGCCGGGTGGCCACGTCGTATGCCGGGCTGGTGCGCGACCACCTCCAAGGGCTCGGGGTCAACGCCGCCGTCGTTCGGCTCGACGGGGCTGTGGAGACGGCCATCACGCTGGGGGTCGCAGATGTCATCGCCGACGTGGTGGAGACCGGCGCCACCCTGCGCAGCCAGGGCTTGGAGGTCTTCGGCGACCCCATCCTGCGCAGCGAGGCCGTGCTGATCCGACGGGCCGACAACGGCGAACCGCCCGAGGTGCAAGTGCTGCACCGGCGGCTGCTCGGGGTCATCACGGCGCGCAGCTACGTCCTGGTCGACTACGACGTGCCCGCCGACCTGATCGATGCGGCCTGCGCCATCACCCCGGGCCTGGAATCGCCTACCGTCTCGGCGCTGAAGGACCCGGCATGGCGGGCGGTGCGGGCCATGGTGCCGCGCAACCGGACCAACGCGATCATGGACGAGCTCTTCGACCTCGGTGCGCGCGGCATCCTGGTGACCGACATTCACGCGTGCCGGCTCTAGGACGCGCCATGACGACTACTGACCACGCTCGCTCCGGCGCTCGCTCCGGCGCTCGCTCCGGCGCTCGCTTCGACCCTTCGCGCGATCGCGAGGGGGTGGCACACCGATGAGCGACAGCCCATCAGACCCGTTCGCCGCGTTCCAGGCTCGCCGCGGTCGGACCATTCCGACCGCCCTCGGGGTGCTTGCGGTGGTCGTGTTCTCGGCCGTGGCTGTCGGGCTGTATGCGAACAGTCGTTCCGCGGACCGGCTCCTGCTCATCGTCTTCGGGTTGGCGATCGCGGCGGTCGCCTGGCGGTATGCGTCGATCCGCGCGGTGCCGGATCGGCAGGGCTTGGTGGTTCGCAACCTGCTGGTGACCCGGACCGTGCCGTGGGCCGATGTCGAGCGGGTCGAGTATGGCGGCGGGACCCCGTGGCCGTCCTTACACCTCAACGACGGGGACGTCGTGGCGGTGATGGCGATCCAGCGAGCCGACGGCACGTTCGGTGACGCCGAAGCCTCTCGCCTGGCGGCCCTGGTCGAAGCCCTGCGTTAGGACTGCTGGGGCCGAGACCTTTCTCGGCGGTGGATCCGCGTGTGAGGGATGGGTTTGCGTCGCTGTCCAGCCGCGAGGGATGGACTTCTGGCGCTATGGAGACTTCACAGCGACATATCGCCATCGCTGGGCGAGGGGAGGCGTCCAATTCCCCTCCCTCGAGCCGCCGTGGGGCGCGGGTCGTGGTTGTCCCCGCTGAAACCCTCCGCTCGACGCGTTCTGGGGGTCCGGGTGAGGTCACGCCATACCGGTGTCCACCACCAGGTCGGCGCGCGCTCGGGTGCCGTCGGTCGCGAACAGCGCGTCCTCCTGGTCGGCCCATCGGCGCCAGTTCGCCTCGAAGACCCCTCCGTCGCGCTCGAAGCCGCGGCGCATCCTTTCCTCGTATGCCGCCTCGACCCACACGGCCACGGCCAGGTATGCCGCCGCCGGCCCGGTGGAGGACCCCACTCCCTCGATGACCAGGTAGCGATGCTCAGGCACGTCATGCCATTCGGCATACCGGTCGGCGGCCCAGTCGAATCGCCGCCACCGGGCGGGCTCGCCGCGGCTCAGCGGGCCCAGCACCCACTCGACAAGGCGCGGCACGCCGTCGGCCAACCCGTCCCACCCCGGGTAGAGATGGTCCATGTGGACGACCGGACAGCCGAGCGCGTCGACAACGCCCTTGGCCAACGTCGTCTTGCCGGATCCAGCCGGGCCGTCGATGGCCACGACCACCCGGCGCCCGCACGACGGGAGCGCTTCCTCGGCCAACGCGACGGCCTGCGACACCTGGCCGGGGTCGGCCGCCCCACGGAGTTGGAACCGCACCCTGCCAAGGCTAATCGCTCGCTAGATTGGCCGGCGTGAGTGTCGCGGTCCGGGTCATCGCCTGCCTCGATGTCGACGCCGGGCGCGTCGTCAAGGGGGTCAACTTCGAGAATCTGCGCGATGCCGGCGACCCGGTCGAACTGGCCAGGGCGTATGACGCCCAGGGGATCGACGAACTCACCTTCCTCGACGTCACTGCCAGCAGCGGCAACCGCGACACCATGTATGACGTCGTCCGCCGCACCGCGGAGCAGGTCTTCATCCCGCTGACCGTCGGTGGGGGCGTGCGCACCGTCGACGACGTCGACCGACTCCTGCGCGCGGGTGCCGACAAGGTCGGCGTCAACACCGCGGCCATCGCTCGCCCGCAGCTCATCGCCGACATCGCCGACCGGTTCGGGGCCCAGGTGCTCGTCCTGTCGGCCGACGTGCGCCGCCGCCGCGATGACCACGGCCAGCCGACCGACGACTTCGTCATGACGACGCATGGCGGCCGGACCCCGGTCGACCTCGACGCGGTCCAGTGGTGCGCTCGGGCCGCTGACCTCGGCGCCGGCGAGATCCTGCTCAACTCCATGGACGCCGACGGCACCAAGACCGGCTTCGACCTGCCGCTCATCGAGGCAGTGCGGGCCGCGGTCGCCATACCGATCATCGCCAGCGGCGGCGCCGGCGCGGTCGAGCATTTCGCACCCGCCGTGCGGGCCGGAGCTGACGCGGTGCTCGCGGCCAGTGTGTTCCACTTCGGGCAGCTGACCGTCGCGCAGGTCAAGGATGCGCTGCGCGCCAACGGACTGCCGATCCGCTGAGCCGCGACGGCCCGACGACGCGTGGGTCAGAACCCCATCGACGCGCTCTGCAGGGCACTGATGTCCGACGGCGGGCCCTGCATCTCGACCTCGGCGACCCGCTGACGGCCGTAGAGGAACAGGACCAACTCACCCGGCCGGCCCCGCACGACGACGGTGTCGCGAACCCCCGGTCCCTTGATGGCGGCTCGACCGTAGCCTTCCGACACCACGACCACCCCGGTGGGGGCGCGCCGGGCGAGCAGCTTGCCCATCCGGGTCACCGTGGCCCACAGAACTCGTTCGTGCCCCGGGGCGAGGTCCCGCCGAACCCATTCCTCGCCGCCGCGCAGGACGTCCTCGTGGTGGACGAAGAACTCGATGGTGTTCATCATTTCGTCGAGCCGGCCTAGTCGCACCGGCGACCACGAGGGTGGCCCCTGGCGGACCATGTCGACCAGCTCCGGCCAGGCCGTCTTCGTGGCGAGGTCTCTTTGCCCCCGGTCGAGGCGGCCGGCGAGGAAGGGCACGACTAGGCCCGCGCTCAGGTCGGGGCGGGACTCTCGCACCACGAGGTGGGCGGCCAGGTCGGCCGTGGTCCACGGGGAGCACAGCGTGGGGGCGTCCGGGCCCCATCGCAGGAAGGTGTCGCAGAGTGCCTCACGCTCGGCCCGGGCGTAGTTCGTCATACCGGCATCATCTCAGCCCGCACCGCAGGCGTCGCCCGGGCCGATCACTGGTGGTCCGCGCCGGCCGGTCAGGGGCAACCGGCGCACAAGTCAGGAGCATTCGGCCAATCGGGGCGTAGCGGACGCCATCGAGGTATCCAGGTCACAGGTTCGTCTCGTGGGGTCCGAGGTCCCTTGCGCGTCCCCAGACGCGCCCCTAGCGTCTCCACGACGACCAGCGTCCGGTCGTCGTCGCTGACCTCCATCGGCGGGGGCTGGGCGGGCGCTATCGCCTTCGTTTTCCCGCCCGACCGGGCGGGCCTGATTGAGGGAGCAGTGATGGCTACGAGGTTCTTCACACGCCGCGGCCGGACGGGCATCGTCCTTGCGGCGGCGGCGGCCCTGCTCGCTGCGTGCAGCAGCAGCGGCACCGGCTCGACCACCCAGCCCAGTGGTGGCACGACGGCCGGCGGGGGAGAGAAGGTCAAGGTCGCGTTCGTCTATGTCGGCCCGGTCGGTGACGCTGGCTGGACGAAGAAGCACGACGACGGCCGCAAGGAGCTCGAGGCCGAGATGGGCGACAAGATCCAGACGACCTTCCTCGAGAGTGTTCCCGAGGGCGCCGAGAGCGAGGCCGTCTTCGAGCGCCTGGCCCGCGAAGGCAACAAGGTGATCTTTGCGACGTCGTTCGGCTACATGGACCAGATGCTCGCGGTCGCCAAGAAGTACCCGGACGTCGTGTTCATGCACGCGACCGGCTACAAGACGGCCGACAACATGGGCACCTACTTCGGTGCCGCCGAGGAGGCCCGCTACCTCTCCGGTATGGCGGCCGGCGCCTCGACGACGTCCAACAAGCTCGGCTATGTCGCTGCGTTCCCGATCCCCGAGGTCATCCGGGGGATCAACGCGTTCACCCTCGGCGCGCAGAAGGTCAACCCGAAGGTGACCGTCGACGTGGTCTGGACCTCGACCTGGTTCGACCCGACGGCCGAGAAGGAAGCGGCTCAGTCACTGCTCAACAAGGGCATCGACGTCGTGGCACAGCACCAGGACACCCCTGGCCCCGGTGAGGCCGCCGAGGCGGCCGGCGCCAAGTGGATCGGCTACAACGACGACATGTCGCGGTTCGCCCCGAAGGCTTGGCTGACCGCCCCCGTGTGGGACTGGGGCCCGTTCTACATCAAGACCGTCAAGGACGTCATGGCCGGCACGTGGAAGTCGGAGCAGTACTACGGCACCATGGCCGACGGCCTGGTCAACCTCGCCCCGGTCGCCGACTCGGTGCCCGCCGAGACGCGGACCGCCATCGATGAGACGAAGGCCAAGATCATCTCCGGCGAGTTCGCTCCGTTCACCGGCCCGATCATGAAGCAGGACGGCAGCGAGGCCATCGCGGATGGCGTGAAGGCCCCCCTCGGTGACCTGCTCAAGATGGACTACTTCGTCAAGGGCATCAACGGAAGCGCCTCCGGCAAGGCATGATCCGATGACTGACAACGCTCTCCCCGGGGTGGCGCCCGCGTCGCCTCGGGGAGTGGCGTTGGCGGCCCGGGGTGTCACCAAGCGCTTCCCCGGGGTCGTGGCCAACGCCGATGTCGATTTCGAGCTCCGCCAGGGCGAGGTGCACACCCTGTTGGGCGAGAACGGGGCCGGAAAGAGCACCCTCGCGGCGATGCTCTGCGGTCTCTACCAGCCCGACGAGGGGCAGATCCTGCGGCTGGGGCAGCCCATCCGGCTGCGGAGCCCCCGCGAGGGCCTTGCCCACGGCATCGGCATGGTCCACCAGCACTTCCGGCTCATCCCGCGGTTCACGGTGGCCGAGAACGTCGTGCTGGGGGACCCGCAGCAGTCCTTCATCATGAAGCCCTTCGGGGCCGAGGACCGGGTCGCCGAGATCAGTGAGCGATTCGGTCTGCCGATCGACCCGCGCGCGGTCGTCTCCGACCTCACCGTGGGTCAGCGCCAGCGCGTCGAGATCGTCAAGGTGCTCTACCGAGGCGCCGACGTGCTGCTGCTCGACGAGCCCACCGCGGTGCTGACCCCGCAGGAAGCGAACGCGCTGTTCGACACGGTGCGCTCGATGACCAGCGAGGGCAAGGCGGTCGTCTTCATCAGCCACAAGCTCGGTGAGGTCATGGCGGTCAGCGACCGGGTCACGGTCATGCGGGCCGGTCGGGTCACCGGCGAGGTGGCCACCAAGGACACCAGCGCGCGGCACCTGGCCGAGCTCATGGTCGGCCGACCCGTAGAGATCACCGTCCGGCGGGGGACCGGGGAGACCTCGACACGCCCCGTCCTGGAGGCCCACGACGTGCGACTCGTCGACGGCGACCGGGTGGTCCTCGACGACGTCTCCTTGACCGTGCACGCCGGTGAGATCGTCGGCATCGCGGGGGTGGCCGGCAACGGGCAGCGCGAGCTCGCCACGACGCTGGCCGGTATCACCACCCCGACCGCCGGAACCGTCCGGGTCGGCGGTGTCGACGTCGGTGGTCGTGGCGCTAAGGCGGCGCGGCACGCCGGGCTGTCCTTCGTGCCGGAGGACCGCCTCGGCACTGGCCTGGTGCCCGGCCTGTCGTTGACGGACAACATGGTCCTGACCCGCCCGCGGTCGTTCATCGTGAACCGCCGCGCGGCCCGCGCCGAGTTGGCGGAGGCGATCGGCCAGTTCGAGATCAAGGCGCCGGGCACCGAGGCGGAAGCCCGCGTCCTCTCCGGCGGAAACGCACAGAAGGTGCTCCTCGCCCGCGAGGTCGGCGCTGCCGGCGCCGAAGGTGACACCCGGGCGGTGATCGTGTCCTCGCCGACGCGGGGCCTGGACATCGGCGCTGCCGAGTTCGTCCGGGAGTTGTTGCACGACGTCCGGCTCGGCGGCGGAGCGGTGCTCATCATCAGCGAGGACCTCGACGAGGTGCGCAGCCTGGCCGACCGCATCGTGGTCCTCTATCGCGGCCGCGCCGTCCTCGAAGGACCGAGCGACACACTGACCGTCGAGCAGATCGGTATGGCGATGGCGGGAGTCAAGGAATGAACGTGCGGCTGCGACTCGAACGCCGACTGCACCAGCGGTGGTGGTACTCGGGGCTGGCCCCGGCCGGGGCCGTCGTCGCCGCGCTGCTCGTCGGCGCGGTGTTCCTCACGATCCAGGGGTTCGACCCGGTCGCGGTCTACAAGGGCCTGTTCGAGGCGAGCTTCACCAGCCTCTACGGCATCACCGACAGCCTCGCCGTTGCCACCCCGCTGATCATGACCGGCCTCGCGGCCGGGATCGCGTTCCGGATGAACCTGTTCAACATCGGTGCCGAGGGCCAGCTGTATGCCGGTGCCATCGCCGGCAGCTGGGCCGGTATCGCCCTCGGCGGGTCGTTGCCACCGATCCTGGCCGCGGCTGCCGTCCTGGTGTTGTCTGCGATCGGTGGGATGCTCTGGGCCCTTCCGGTAGCCGCATTCAAGGCCTACCTCGGCACGAACGAGATCATCACCAGCCTCATGCTGACCTTCGTGGGGCTGTACGTCATGAGGTACCTCATCTACGGCTCGATGTCCTACTGGCGCGACCCGGCAGTGACGAACTTCCCCCAGGGCAAGAAGATCGCTCCCGCAGCAGAGCTGCCCCTCCTGGGCTCCTACCGCACCGGTATCGCGTTGCTCATCGTCGTCGTCGTGGCCCTGGTCGTCTGGGCGCTGGTGAAATACACCCGGATCGGCTACGCCATGTCGGTCGTCGGGTCCTCCCCGTCGGCGGCCCGGTATGCCGGGATCTCGTCGACCTCGGTCATCTTCGGCACGCTGCTGCTCTCCGGTGCGCTCGGCGGCCTGGCCGGCGGCGTGGAAGTGGCCAGCCGGGCGCACTCGTTGGACCCCAACGGCCTGGCGCTGGGCCTCGGCTTCAGCGGCATCGTCGTCGCGGCGCTGGCCCGCTATCACCCGATCGGGATCATCCTCGTCGCGGTCTTCCTCGGCGGCCTGCGCAATGCCGGGACGGCCCTGCAGAGCATGCCCGGGCAGCGGGTCCCCGAGGAGGTCACGCTGATGATCCAGGGCGCCATCCTGCTCTTCGCGATCGGCGCCGAGATCTTCGTGCGTAACCGGCTCCGGTTCGTGCGTCAGACGGCGGTGACCTCATGAACAGCTCACCGTTCGTCCTCATGCTCGCCGCCTCGATGGTGGCTGCGACGCCGATCGCGCTGGCCGCCCTCGGCGAGTTGCTGGCCGAGCGCTCCGGCGTGCTCAACCTCGGCGTCGAGGGGATGATGCTCATTGGTGCGGTCGTGGCCTTCCAGACCGGCACCAAGACCGGCAACCTCTGGGTCGCGCTCGCGGTTGGCGCGCTGGCCGGGGCGCTGCTGTCCCTGGTGCACGCGTTCCTCACCATCACGATGCGGGCCAGCCAGATCGTCACCGGTCTGTCGCTGACCATCTTCGGCACGGGCCTGGCGACCTTCGTCGGCAAGTCCATCGAGGGGATGCCGCTCCCGGTCGATTTCCGCCCGACCGCGTGGGGTCCGCTGGCCGACATACCGGTTCTAGGTCCGGTGCTCTTCAAACAGGACCCGATCGTCTACGGCACCATCGTCCTCGGCTTCGTCATCGCCTTCTACCTGCGGCGGACCCGCACCGGGCTGTCGGTGCGGGCGGTCGGCGAGTCGCCGGCGACCGCGGACTCGATGGGTATCCCCGTCGCAGCATTCCGCTACGTCCACGTCCTTCTCGGCGGGCTCCTGGCCGGCGCCGCCGGGGCGTACCTCGTCCTGGGGCAGGTGCCCTCCTGGAGTCAGGAGAGCACGACCGGGGGTCTGGGCTGGATCGCCTTGGCCCTGGTGGTCTTCGCCTCGTGGCAGCCGGTGCGGCTGCTGCTCGGCGCCTTCCTCTTCGGGTTCTCCCGGCAGTTGAACTTCTACCTGCAAGGACAAGGTGTCGGCGTGCCGGCCGAGCTGCTGGCCATGCTGCCCTACCTTTTGACCATCGTCGTGCTTGTCGTCTGGGGCAGCCGCGATCTGCGCCGTCGGGTCGGTGCGCCAGATGCCCTGGGACTGGCCTACGTCCGCGACGAACGCTGATCTGCGGGTCACCCGCTGAGCACCCTGACTGCGCCGCCGCCTCACGATGCGGCGGCGCACTCAGGCGGGGCTCGGCTCGGGCTGGGTGGTGCGCGCCGTCAGCTGGTAACGCTGCCGCCGACGCGCCAGTACCGGCCGTCTGCTCGCGCCATGAAGCCGGCATCGACGAGGTAGCGGCGGATGCTGACGTAGTCGTCGAACAGGCCGCGGAGCACCGCATTGACCTCGGGCTCGGTGAAGGAGGTGCCGATATCGAAGTGCGCCGCGACCCAGTCGAGGACGACGAGCTTCTTGACCCATTTCCGGGGCATCTGAATGATCCGGTCGTCCTCGCCGATGAAGACCCGCAAGATCGCGACTCGTTGCTCCTCGGTCACCGCGTCCAGTGGGCTGCGCATGCGGCGACTGTATGTCGGGCCTCGGGGTTGCCGCGACCCACTTGATCAGGGTGGGCCGAGGTCGTGCCGAACGGCGGTGACGGCGGGTCGTGAGAGGGTGATCCGGTGCATCCCCCCGCCACCGACCCGCGCCGCTCGACGCTTCGGCGTGGCCTCCAGGTGGTGTGGATCGGCATCAAGGGGGAGCCGCGGTGGTTCGCGGTGGCGGTCGCGGGCAGCCTGATCTACGGGGTGCTGACGGTCGGCACCTCCTGGGTCATCGGCAGGGTGTTCCGGGAGATCGTCACCCCGGCCGTGGCGGCCGGTGCCGTCACGTCCGGGCAGCTGGCCCAGGCCGGCGGGTGGCTGGCCGCAGTCGTGCTCATCAACATCGTCGGAGTGCTCGCGCGCCGCCTGGCGGCAGCCCGGGTGTCCTACAACCTCGGTGCGGTCTACCGGCAGGCGGTGACCCGGCAGTACGTCACGTTGCCGCTGTCCTGGCACCACCGGCACCCTTCCGGCCAGTTGCTCTCCAACGCCAATGCCGATGTCGAGGCCGCCTGGGGAGTGTTCGCGCCGCTGCCCATGGCGCTCGGCGTCGCGGTCATGCTCGTCGTGGCCGGCATCCAGCTCATCGTGCTCGACCCCTGGGTGGCGCTGGTCGGGATGGCCGTCTTCCCGGCCCTGTTCGCGGTCAACGCGGTGTTCCAGACGTACATGTCCCCGCTGATCACCTCGGCGCAACAGCTGCGTGCCGAGGTCTCCGAGGTCGCTCACGAGTCGTTCGAGGCGGCGCTGGTCGTCAAGACCCTCGGTCGGGAGGACGCCGAAGCCGACCGGTTCGGAGCTGTGTCCGACCGGCTCCGCGGCGCCAACGTCGCCGTCGGGCGCACGCGCGGCGTCTTCGACCCGGTCATCGAGGCGTTGCCGGTTCTCGGCACGCTGATCGTGCTCGCCGTGGGGGTCAGGCGGGTCGCGACCGGAGATCTGAGCGCGGCCGAGGTGGTCCAGATCGCCTACCTCTTCTCGATCCTCTCCTTCCCGGTGCGCGCCTTCGGCTGGGTGCTCGGCGAGCTGCCCCGTTCGGTCGTCGGGTGGGATCGGGTCGCCGCGGTCCTGGCCGCCGGCGGCTCGATGCGCTACGGCCGGGCCCGGCTGGACCGCGTGGGCCCGCTCGCGGTGGACGTCGAGGCGGTGCGCGCCGGCTACGACATCGAGGACGAGAGCGGCGCCCCGAGCCACCATCAGGTCCTGCAGGACGTCTCGTTCCGGCTGCCTGCCGGACGCACGGTCGCGCTCGTCGGGGCGACCGGCTCCGGAAAGTCGACGCTGGCCGACCTGGTGGTCCGTCTCGTCGACCCGCAGTCGGGCACCGTCTCGTATGACGGAGTGGACGTGCGGGAGCTGGCCCGCGAGGAGTTGCCGAGGGCGGCGGCCCTGGCGGCCCAGACCGTGTTCCTCTTCGATGACACGGTGCGCGGCAACATCACACTCGGCGCGCCAGCGACCGACGACGAGGTGTGGGAGGCGCTCGATGCGGCCGAGGCAAGCGGCTTCGTCCGGGGCCTGACGGACGGGCTCGACACCCGGGTCGGTGAGCGTGGCACCAGCCTGTCCGGTGGGCAGCGTCAGCGCCTGGCCCTGGCGCGGGCCCTGATCCGCAGACCCAGGCTCCTGATCCTCGACGATGCGACGAGCGCCGTCGACCCCGCGGTCGAGCAGGCCATCTTGGCCAGGCTCCGATCCGTCACCGGCGGCATGACCGTGCTCGTCGTGGCCCACCGGCTCGCCACCATCGCCCTGGCCGACGAGGTCCTCCACCTCCAGGACGGTCGGATCGCCGACCACGGCACCCACGCCGAGCTGGTCGAGCGCTCCGCGAGCTACCGCGAGCTCGTGCGCGCGTATGCCGACGACTCCGCCGACCGGGCGGGGCTCGACGGGCCGGGCGGCGGCGAGTGGGCCGCGCACGCGGAGGTGCCCGCGTGACTCCGACGACGTCGCCTGGGGCCGGCACGACGCTCGCCGCGGCGCCCGCTTCGGCCGGCGCGACGCTGCGACGGGGCCTGCAGATCTCGCCGGAGCTGCGGCGCGGTCTGGGGCTGACACTGACGCTGGCCGTCGTGGCCACGGCCGGGCGCCTGGTCACCCCGTTCGTCGTCCAGCGCACGATGGACGAAGGGATCACGGTCGCCGGCGGACCACTGCCCGACATTGTGACCAGGTATGTCGTCGTGGCCATGGTGGCGGTGGCGCTCACCGCGCTGTCGTCATACTTCGTCAACGTCCGGCTCTTCCGGGCCTCCGAAGCGGGGTTGAAGACACTCCGGACGACCGCGTTCCGCCACATCCACGACCTGTCCATGCTCACCCAGAACACCGAACGGCGCGGATCGCTCGTCTCCCGGGTCACCTCGGATGTCGACACCATTTCGATGTTCGTCCAGTGGGGCGGGATGATGCTCATCCTGAGCACCATCCAGCTCACCTTGGCGACCGTGCTCATGGTCGCCTACAGCCCCATCCTCGCCGGGGTCGTCTGGGCCTGCTTCGTGCCGCTCTTCGTCGTCATCCGCCGGTTCCAGTCCGTCCTCAGCCGTGCCTATACGCAGGTGCGAGCCAAGGTGGGCGACATGCTCTCGGCGATCTCCGAGTCGGTCGTGGGGGCGGCGACGATCCGGGCCTACGGGGTGGAACGACGCACGGCCACCAGGATCGACGAGACCGTCGAGGCACACCGTGTCGCCTCGGTGCGTGCGCAGGCACGTTCGGTCGTGGCCTTCACCTCGGGGCAGCTGACCTCCGGCCTGACCACCGCTGTCGTCGTGGTCGTGGGCACCTGGCTGGCCGTCAACGGTCGACTGACCGTGGGCCAGCTGACCGCCTTCCTCTTCCTCGTCCAGCTGTTCACCATGCCGGTCATGCAGGCCACCGAAGTGCTCAACGAGATGCAGAACGCGGTCGCCGGATGGCGTCGGGTCATTGGGGTCATCGACACCCCGGCCGACGTCGCCGACCCCGGCGCCGACGGCGTGGACCTGCCGTCCGGCCCGGTGCGCGTGGCGCTGGACGAGGTGACCTTCGCCTATCCGGGCGGTCCCCCGGTGCTGCGCGACGTCACGCTCGTCATCGAGCCGGGCACCCGGATCGCCGTGGTGGGCGAGACCGGGTCCGGCAAGTCGACCCTGGCCAAGCTGGCCTGTCGCCTCGTCGACCCCACCCGCGGCGTCGTGCGACTGGACGGTGTCGATCTGCGCACGGTCCGTTTCGGCTCGCTGCGCCGCCGGGTTGTGCTCGTCCCCCAGGAAGGCTTCCTCTTCGACGCCACGTTGGCCGACAACCTCGCCTACGCGGTTCCCGGTGCGAGCCGCTCCGACGTCGAGGCGGTGTTGGCCGGCTTGGGGCTCACCGACTGGGTCGCTGGGCTGCCGCTCGGGCTGGACACGCCGGTCGGTCAGCGCGGCGAGTCCCTCTCGGCGGGGGAGCGACAGCTGGTGGCGTTGGCCCGCGCCGCGCTGGCCGATCCCGATCTGCTCCTGCTCGACGAAGCGACGTCGGCCGTGGACCCGCTCACCGAGGTGCGGCTGCAGCGGGCCATCGAGGAGCTGACTCACGGCCGCACCTCCATCGCCATCGCCCACCGGCTCTCCACGGCCGAGGCCGCCGATGAGGTGCTCGTCGTCGATGCCGGCCGCATCGTCGAGCGCGGACGGCATACCGATCTGGTGGCCGCCGGGGGCCCCTACGCCCGGCTGCATGCGTCCTGGGTCGCCCAGACCCAACACGCCTGACCCGCTCCGGCGTCCCACAACCGCGGGGCCGCCGATTCGCGACGGCGCGGGACAGCCGCCGGACGGTGCGAGACAGCCGCCAGCCGGCGCGAAGTGCGCTGGCAGAATGGCCGGGTGACTCTTGACCCGGCGATCGCCGCGCGACTGAAGCGGGACGCCGCTGGGTTGGTCTGCGCTGTCATCCAGGACGACACGTCAGGGGAGGTGCTCATGGTCGGCTGGATGAGTGACGAGGCGCTGGCTCGCACCCTGACCACCGGCCGGGTCACCTTCTGGTCGCGCAGTCGGCAGGAGCTGTGGCGCAAGGGCGACACCTCCGGGCACCTCCAGCTGGTCCGCTCCGCCGCGCTGGATTGTGACGGCGACACGCTGCTGCTGCGGGTGGAGCAGGTGGGTGCCGCCTGTCACACCGGCTCGCGGACCTGCTTCGACGATGGTGCGCTGCCCGTCGTCAGGGGAGAGCACCGATGATCGCGGCGCCGGAGCTCGCCTTCGGGGTGACCTGGCCCAGCCGAGAGGCCTTTCTCGAGTTGGCCAGGACCCGCCGGGTCATCCCGGTGGTGCGCCGGCTGCTTGCCGATGCCGAGACGCCGGTCGGGGTCTACCGCAAGTTGGCCGGCGGCCGGCCGGGGACCTTTCTCCTGGAGTCCGCCGAGCATGGCGGGGTCTGGTCGCGTTACTCCATCGTCGGGGCCAGCTCGCGGGCCATCCTCACCGAGCGCGACGGTCAGGCGCACTGGCTCGGGGAGCCGCCGGTCGGCGTACCCACCTCGGGCAACCCGGTCGAGGCCCTGCGCGACACCGTGGCAGCGCTGGCCACCGACCCGATCCCCGGCCTGCCGCCCCTGACCGGCGGCATGGTCGGCGCCATCACGTATGACGCCGTGCGCCGCTGGGAGAAGGTGCCCGACGGAGGAGTCGACGACCTTGGCCTCCCCGAGCTGTCGATGATGCTGGCCAGCGACCTGGCCGTGCTCGACCACGCCGACGCGTCGCTGCTGCTCGTGGCCACCGCGATCAACTACGACGCCACCGATGAGCGGGCGGAGCAGGCCTTCGAGGACGCCGTTGCCCGGCTGGACCGCATGACCGAGGAGCTGACCGTCGGAGCTCCATCCACGGTCGCCGTCCTTACCCCCGCCGACCTTCCGGTGGCCACGAGCCACACCCAGGATGAGTTCGAGGCCATGGTCGAGGAGGGCAAGGAGGCGATCCGGGCCGGAGAGGTGTTCCAGGTCGTCCTTTCCCAACGGTTCACGCTCCCGTGTCCTGCGGACAGTCTCGATGTCTACCGAGCGCTTCGAGCCGCCAACCCCAGCCCTTACATGTATCTCTTCCGGTTCGACGACCACGACGTCGTGGGATCCAGCCCGGAAGCGCTGATCAAGGTCACCGACCGGCGAGCTATCACCCATCCGATCGCCGGATCACGCCCTCGGGGCACAACGCCCGAACAGGACGTGGACCTGGCCGAGGCTCTGCTGGCTGACACCAAGGAGCGCGCCGAGCACCTCATGCTGGTGGACCTGTCTCGCAACGACCTGCAGCGGGTCTGCGACGCGGGGACCGTCGAGGTGGTCGACTTCATGTCGGTGCGCCACTACAGCCACGTCATGCACCTGGAGTCCACCGTGGTCGGCACGATCGCGGCGGAGCGCAGCGCCTATGACGTCCTGGCGGCCACCTTCCCAGCCGGCACCCTCTCGGGGGCGCCCAAACCCAGGGCCATGGCCCTCATCGATGAGCTCGAAGGCCGCCGACGGGGCCTGTACGGCGGGGTGGTGGGCTACCTCGACTTCGGCGGCGACCTGGACATGGCTATCGCCATCCGGACGGCGGTCATCCGGGACGGGGTCGCCGTCGTGCAAGCCGGTGCCGGGATCGTGGCCGACTCGGTGCCGCACCTGGAGCATGCCGAGACGGTCAACAAGGCCGCGGCCGTGGTCGCCGCCGTCGTCGCGGCGTCCGGGATGGCTGCGCCGTCGGTGACGCGATGATCACCCGGCGCGCCCTAACCCTCATCACCGTGTGCGGGGCCGCGCTCGTCGTCATCGGGGGCACGATGCCCTGGGCCACCGGCTCGGTTGCCGACGCCGTGCTCGCCGACACCCAGGTCAGCGCGAGCGGGGCGAACGTGGCACCGGCGGCCGTCGCGCTGGCGCTCGTGGCGGCGGCCGCGGTGCTCGGCGTGCTGACCTCCGGGCGGATCGGTCGGACCGTTGCCCTGGCCGTCCTCTCGGCGGCGGCAGCCGGCGTGGGCCTGCTGGTCGGCTCCGCGGCCCTCGACCCAGCGGCCGCCGTCGGGCGGTATGCCGCCGGACTCGCCGGCCGCACCGGCACGCTCCCGGCGACCGGGTCAGCCGGTCCTGGGGTGCTCGTCGCCGGGCTCGGCACCCTCCTTCTGGTGTTGGCCGGCGTGGTCGGCTGGGTCGGTCGGGCCACGTGGGCGGGGCTGGGTACGCGCTACGAGCGTTCGCCGGATCCGGCCGACGAGCGCGGCGTGGCGCGCACCGCGTGGGACGAGCTCAGTGACGGACACGACCCCACCACCGACCCGCCGGGGGTGGCGCACGACGAGCGGTGACCTGGCACAATGGCGGCCAGACCGACCGCGTCGCCGGATCGGTACCCCAAGCACCCTGGAGGGAGCACCATGTCCGGTTCGCACGAGGCGGAAGGCCGCACGGTGGCCAACTGGACCGGCGTGACCATTGTCATGATCGGCGCGCTGGTCATGGCGCTCGCGGTCATCTGGGCCTCGACTCCCCTTTTCGTCGTCGGAGCCCTCGTCGTCGTGGGGGGCATCGTCGCCGGCAAGGTCCTGTCGATGGCCGGCTACGGCGTCGGCGGAAACGCTCGGAAGTCCTGACCTCGGTCCGGCGCTGCGGCGCGGCCGACCTACCGTCGCCGTCATGGACGCCCACCGATGCAGTCGGATCGACCCCCTAGGCTGACCCGGTGACCGTGCTCGACGACATCGTTGCCGGGGTGCGCGCGGATCTGGCCTCTCGCCAGGCGCGCACGTCCCGGTCGGCCCTGGGCGAGGTGCTGGCGACGGTTCCGGCCCCGCTCGACGCCGACGCTGCACTCCGTGGCGCGGCGGGGGTGGCGATCATTGCCGAGGTCAAGCGGCGTAGCCCGAGCAAAGGCCGCCTCGCCGACATACCAGACCCGGCCGAGCTGGCTGCCAGGTATGCCGCCGGTGGAGCGAACGCCATCAGCGTGCTCACCGAGGAGCGCCGGTTCGGCGGGACCTTGGCCGACCTCGACGAGGTGCGCG
>JBPOIZ010000122.1:0-33644 GCA_052034115.1 Actinomycetota bacterium | reverse complement strand
CGCGGTCACTGCGGTGCGTCCCGAGCCCCCGTCTGCCGACCAGGCACCGCCGGAGTCCTTCGGGACGGCGCCACTGGCGGCTGATCCCACCGAGGCCCGGCCCGTGGACGTCTCCGGTGCGTCGCCGAACGAGGCGCTCCAGTGGCCGCCCGCTCCCGGGGGGCCAGGTTCCACAGTTCCAGGTCCCGCAGTTCCAGGTCCCGCAGTTCCAGGTCCCTCGGCCGTCCCAGGTCCCGCCGCGTCCTCCCCTGGTGCCGCCTCTCCCGCTGCCGCCCACCCGACTGGCCTGACTCCGGCGGTCCCCCCTGCCCAGCCTCAGCCCGAGGCCCGAGCGGACGGTGCGCCTACTTCGCCCAGTAAGCCCGTGTCACCCGACACGCCTACCACACCTGGCACGCCCGAGGCGGGCGGGGCACCCCGTGCCAAGGCCGCCGCCGGAGCAGCCCCGGAGGCACCGTCAGCTGCCCACGACCGAGCTGAAGTTAAGGTATCAACCGAAACTCCTGCGTCAGATGCGGGCCTTGAGGGGCCGCCTGCCGCCAGGGCGCCTGTCGGAGAGACCGTGGGAGCCGCAGTCACCAAGGCCGGCGCGCTGGCGAGCGCCGCCACGGAGCGTCTGGGTGGCCTGGCCAAGGGTGCCGCCTCCCGCGCCGGTGCGGCGACCGCACGGATGCGCGAGGTCGCTCGTGAACAGGGCGACGTCATGGCCACTCGGCTGGCGACCCGGGTGGACGAGACCGGCGAGCTCGAGGCACCGGCGCCGTTGCTCCCGCCGGTGCCCGCGCCGAGCCGCGATCAGTCCAAGCTCGCCCTGGCGTTGGTGGCCGGATTTGTCGTGCTGGCCCTGCTCCTCGCCTGGAAGAACCTTCCCGTGCTGCTCGGCGGCACGAGCGACTACCCCCGCCAGGGGCGGACGACCGCGCCCACCCGCACGGCGAGCCCGACATCCGCACCGTCGACTCCGGCGGCCCAGGCTGCCCCCGTGGTGATCCCGGTGGCCAAGGCGAGCGCATACGACCCCCAGGGAGACGGGGCCGAGAACGAGCGCAAACTGCCCATGCTGACGGACGGCACGTCCTCGTCATGGACCTCCGACTGGTACCTCTCACCGCAGTGGTCCGGGCTGAAGTCCGGGCTCGGAGTGGCACTCGACCTGAGCAAGAGCCGCAAGGTGACCTCGGTGACCGTGACCCTCGTCGGCAAGCAAACGGCGGAGGTCTTCGTCTCCGACGAGCCGACCAAGGACGACGCGACCTCGCTCGGCCGTTCGACCGGGTCGGGCAAGAAGGTGTTCTCCGGGTCCGGAACGGGCCGGTATGTCGTCGTCTGGATCAGCAACCCGGCGAGCATCGGTGGCGGCAAGTACCGCGCCGAGATCGCCGAGGTGGAGGTCCGGGGGCGGCCATGACCGGCCCGGCCGAGCCCCGCAGCGACGAGCAGCTGCTTGCCGACCACCTCCGTGGCGACCCCGACGCCTTCGGTGAGATCTTCCGCCGGCACCGAGATCGCCTGTGGGCCGTCGCGGTGCGCACCTGTCGTGATCGCGAGCTCGCCGCAGACTGCGTCCAGGACGGGTTCCTCGCCGCCTTCCGACGGGCCGACACCTTCCGCGGGGACGCCAGCGTCTCCACGTGGCTGCACCGCATCGTGGTCAACGCGTGCCTGGACCGCCTCCGCCGCCAGCGCCCGACCGTCGAACTGCCAGCCACCGAGCCAGCCGACACCCGTGACGACATCGGTTCCGCGCAGAGTCGCCTCGATGTCCACCGCGCCCTTGCGACACTGCCCGAGGCGCAACGTATGGCGCTGGTGCTCGTCGACATGCACGGACTGCCGGTGGCCGACGCGGCGCAGATCCTCGGCGTTCCGCCCGGCACGATCAAGTCGAGATGCTCCCGCGGCCGGACCGCGCTGGCCGCACTGCTCGGCGGTGTCCATAGTGGTGGCGCCGATGGATAGTCAGAGCATCGGCCGGCCGGTGGAACCGGTGCGGCCCGAGCGCCGTCTCATCGATAGGCGACGCATACAGGTTTCGACGACGGTGGGGAGGCGGCCATGGAGGACATGACACACGGCCGATCCGACGTCCCCGTGCCGCCGACGCCCTCCGAGCGGTCGTCGGCGGACGTCGATGAGGCACTCGACGTCGACCTCGCCGAGGACACCACCGGCATTGCCGCGCTCCTAGCGGCCTTGCCGGACCCAGGTCCCATGCCCGCAGACGTCGCCCGACGGATCGAGTCCGCGCTGGCGGCTGAGCGCTTCGCCGGTGCAGCGTCGGCCCCCGACGACACCGGCGGCGAGGTCGTCCCGCTGCGGGCGTCATCCGCCCAGCATCGATCGACGCCCGAGGTGCGTCGCCCGGGCCGGCGATGGGGCGTCGTCCTGGCCGCCGCCGCGGGTGGCGTCTTCGCCGTCGTCGTGGGGCAGTCGCTGCTCACCGGCCTGCAGGGTGGCTCGGCAACCACCGCAGGGAGCGCGCCGGCACGGGCCGGCGCCGAGGACAAAGGCGCCGGCGGCGGAAGCGCCGTGCCCGAGGTGAACGGCGCGACCTCCGGGTCGTTCTCGGTCGATCAGTCGAGCTCCGGCACGGCATACTCCTCGACGTCTTGGCTCGAGGTCGCCGCGAGGCTCGCGGGGGGCACCGACGTGGGGGCGGCCGCCGAGGGCCCGCCCACGGAGGCGATGACCGGATGCCTGGCCGGGCTGGGCGTCAGCCCGGCCCAGCGCCTGCGCGTCGACATCGGCACCTTCGAGGGTGCGCCGGCGATGATCATCGTCCTGGACGATCGGCGTGCCTTCGCCGTGCAACGCAGCTGCAGCGCAGCGGCACCCGGCCTGCTCGCCTCTGGGGTCCTGCCCTGACCGCAGCCGTTCACACCCGGCCTGCTCGCCTCTGGGGTCCTGCCCTGGCCCGCAGCGGTTCGCACCCGGCGGCGGGGCGCTGGCGGTGCCGGCGGGAGGGCACGGGCGGAGTAGGCCGACCAACACCAGGGCATGGACACCGTCGGTGACCAGGGGTAAGGAACAACCACGCCCTAGGATCGGTTGGGCAGGACGACTGCTGCCGCGCTGCGACCCCCCTTTCCGGGGCTGTCGGCGCGCTCGCGATGGGAGATCTGGGCATGGGCACCGACATCCGCAATGTCATCATCGTCGGGTCGGGGCCGGCCGGCTACACGGCCGCGGTGTATGCCGCCCGCGCCAATCTGCACCCGCTGGTGTTCGAGGGTTCGGTGACCATGGGCGGCGCGCTCATGAACACCACCGAGGTGGAGAACTTTCCCGGGTTCGCCGAGGGCATCATGGGGCCGGATCTGATGATGCAGATGCGCGCACAGGCGGAGCGCTTCGGCGCCGAGTTGGTCACCGACGACGTGACCGAGCTGGATGTGTCCGGGCCGGTCAAGACCGTCACCGCTGGTGATGGCTCAGTTCACCACGCCCGCGCCGTCATCCTGGCGATGGGCTCGGCATACCGCGAGTTGGGGTTGCCCGACGAGAAGCGGCTCTCCGGCCGGGGAGTCTCCTGGTGTGCGACCTGCGACGGCTTCTTCTTCCGCGATCAGGACATCGCCGTCGTCGGGGGCGGTGACTCCGCCGTAGAAGAGGCCACCTTCCTGACCAAGTTCGCCCGATCGGTCACCATCGTCCACCGCCGGGACACGCTGCGGGCCAGCAAGATCATGGCCGACCGGGCGGCGAGCAACGACAAGATCTCCTTCGCCTGGAACTCCGCGGTCGAGGCGATCCACGGCGCGGACCGGGTCAGTGGGGTGACGCTACGGGACACCGTCACGGGACAGACCCGCGACCTTCCGGTGACCGCTGTCTTCGTGGCGATCGGCCACGACCCGCGCAATGAACTCGTCAAGGGGGTCGTGGATCTCGACGACGAGGGTTATGTCCTGGTGCAGGGCCGCACGACGCTCACCAGCGTGGCGGGCGTGTTCGCGTGCGGAGACCTCGTCGACCACTCCTACCGCCAAGCCATCACGGCCGCCGGGTCAGGGTGCGCGGCCGCCCTCGATGCCGAGCGCTACCTCGCTCACCTCGACGACGCCCGCACGCCCTGACGCGTCACCACTGTCAGCACCGTTCGTCATACTTGACGACCAGACCGAACCTCCAGGAAAGGACCCCCGTGGCCACCAAGACCACCACCGACGCCACCTTCGAGGCGGACGTCCTCAAGAACGACAAGCCCGTCCTCGTGGACTTCTGGGCGGTCTGGTGCGGTCCGTGCCGAGCCGTCGCTCCGGTCCTGGAGGAGATCGCCGCGGACTACGGAGACAAGATCGACGTCGTCAAGCTCAACACCGACGAGAACCCGAAGACCGTGGCGAAGTACGGCATCGTGTCCATCCCGACGCTGAACGTCTATGTCGGTGGCGAGGTCGTCAAGTCGATGATCGGCGCCAAGCCCAAGCCGATCCTGCTGCGCGAACTGAGCCAGTTCCTCGGCTGACCGGGCCCGTCTGACCCTCTGGTGGCGTCGGCCCTGACGCCGCTCAGTCGGCTCCCATGAGGCCGACGATCCGGTTGAGGTCGTCGAACGAGGCGAACTCGATGGTGACCTTCCCCTTGCGTTGCCCCAACGCGATGGCGACCCGGGTATCGAAGTGGTCCTCAAGCCTGGCCTGGATCTCGTCGAGCTTGGGGTGATGGGCCCCGGCCCTCGGCTTGCGGGTCGTCGCGGCCGCAGGCGGGGTCTCGCCCAGGGTCACGAGCTCCTCGACGGTGCGCACCGACATACCCTCGGCGACCACACGCTGCGCCAT
Source organism: Actinomycetota bacterium (assembly GCA_052034115.1). Taxonomy (GTDB): domain Bacteria; phylum Actinomycetota; class Actinomycetes; order Actinomycetales; family Dermatophilaceae; genus Lutibacillus. Next base: position 28,863 of record JBPOIZ010000122.1, on the reverse strand, counting down.
CCGCTCCATCGCGGCACCGTCCGGCAAGGCGAGCAGGGCCCGTGCGTGGCCGGCCGAGAGCACGCCCGCAGCCACTCGTCTCGCCACCAGCGGAGGGAGGCGAAGGAGGCGGATGGTGTTGGTCACCTGAGGGCGGGATCGGCCGATCCGGGCGGCGAGCTCCTCTTGGGTGCAGCCGAAGTCCTCGAGAAGCTGCTGGTATGCCGCAGCCTCCTCGAGTGGGTTGAGCTGGGAGCGGTGCAGGTTCTCCAGGAGGGCGTCGCGCAGCATGGCGTCATCCTGCGTGTCCTTGACGATGGCCGGGATGGTCTCCAGGCCGGCCTGTCGACAGGCCCGCAACCGCCGCTCCCCCATGATGAGCTCGTAGGTACCCTCCTGCCCTGGCACCCGGCGCACCACTACCGGTTGGAGAACGCCGATCTCGCGCACCGAGTGGACCAGCTCGGCGAGCTCATCTTCATCGAACACGGTGCGCGGCTGTCGCGGATTCGGGCGGATGCTCTCGACGGGGATCTCGCCATACGACGCTCCGGGAACGACGGCCAGGGTGTCCGGCCCGTCCGGCTGGGCATCTGGCGAAGGACCCTCGGGGAAGAAGACGTCGACCGGGCGCGCGCTGGCCGTGGTCGACGTCGGGATGAGTGCTCCGAGGCCACGACCCAGACCCCTGCGCTTGTCTGCCATCGGCTGCTACTCCTTGTGGTCTGTCGTGGCTCCGCGACGAGCGATCTCCCCGGCTGCTTCCCGGTAGGACAACGCCCCGCTGCTGCCCGGATCGTAAGTCACCACCGTCTGGCCGAAGCCCGGCGCCTCCGAGACACGCACCGATCGAGGGACCGTCGCGGAGAGCACCTTGTCCGGGAAGTGGCTGCGCACCTCGTCGGCGACTTGGGCGCTGAGCCGGGTGCGGGCGTCATACATCGTCAGCAAGATGGTCGACACGTGCAGTTCCGGGTTGAGGTGACTGCGGACCATCTCGATATTGCGCAGCAGCTGGCTCAGACCCTCGAGCGCGTAGTACTCACACTGGATCGGGATGAGCACCTCGGCCGCCGCGACGAAGGCGTTGACGGTCAGCAGCCCCAGGCTCGGGGGGCAGTCGATGAAGATGTAGTCGTAGGTGCGGTTCAAGGACTCGATGGCTCTCTTGAGCCGCCCCTCCCGCGCCACCATCGAGACCAGCTCGATCTCGGCCCCAGCCAGGTCGATCGTCGACGGAGCACACCGCAGCCCAGAAACGTCCGGGCAGGGCTGGGTAACCTCGTCGATCCGGGTTCCGTCGACGAGGACGTCATAGATGCTGGCGACGTCGACGTGATGGTCGATGCCCAGCGCGGTGCTGGCGTTGCCCTGCGGGTCCAGGTCGATGACGAGCACCGACAACCCTCCGTGGGCCAGGGCGGCGGCCAGGTTCACCGTGGTCGTCGTCTTCCCGACACCACCCTTCTGGTTGGCCACCGTGAGGATGCGTGGGTGTGCGGGCTTCGGTAGCCGCACGCCGGCGAGGGCCTGCCGGCGCCGGGCGTTCTCGGCCAGCAGACGTGCCAGGGGCGTATCGGTGTCGTCCGGCGGCAGCTGGTGCGTCGTTCCTGTGGATGTTTCACGTGAAACGTCGGACGACAACGGGTCGTCCAGGACGTCAGCGGTTGGTCCCGTGGTCACCGGTTCGACCGCAGCACCCTGGGATTGGCGACCGGTCGCCGCGGCATCGCCTTGCACGTAAACGGCCGGGGAGATCGGGGTTGGGTCACCGGACGAAGCCGACGCGGGAGGATGCCCGCGGTCCTGGGCCCACCCGTCCCCCGGCGCCGTTTCACGTGAAACATTCGCGCCGGCAGCCGGTCCATCCCCTGCGCCAGCGGCGAGCGAGGTCGGCGGGGTGGGTTCGCCATCGGAGTGGTCGGGGTGAGGGGTGCCGGCCGGGTGGGCTGGCGCTTGCTCGGTCGCCCAGCCGAGGCCAGCGGTCGGGACCGTCTTGGGGTCCAGCGGCCAGCCCAAGGCGGCCCGCACCCGGGCACGCAGGCTATGGCCGGGCTGATTCACGCGCCCCATCCAACCACAGCGCTGGACCTCGTCCCGCGTCACGGCCTGGTCCTGTGGATACCTCTGACAAGGGGTGCGGGCCTGTTGAATCCGAGCAAATCCGTCGAGAGGCTCGTCGTCCGCACCCCGACGGCCGGACTCCGCCCGCCAACTCTGGGGCGCCTTGCTTCGCGTCCACGTCATCCGTGCAGACCGCGCCCGCCTCGGATCTCCCTACGCTCGCCGGCTTCTGCGCGGTCGGGCGCGGTGTCCACACGTCGCCCCACGGCGTGACCGATCGGGGCCAGCCCGACCCGACCGCCTCGAACAGCCCAGCGTCAACCACCACACGGTCAGCGACAGCGTCGCCCTCGTTAGGACACAACGCCCTTCGGCATCGCGCGCGGCGTCCACACGTCGCCCCACGGCGCGACCCCACGGCTCCACGCCCGACCCGACGGCCTCGAACAGCCCAGCGTCAACCACCACACGGCCAGCGACAGCGTCGCCCTCGTGAGGACAAAACGCCCTTCGGCATCGCGCGCGGCGTCCACACGTCGCCCCACGGCGCGACCCCACGGCTCCACGCCGGAGCCGACGGCCTCGAACAGCCCAGCGTCAACCACCACACGGCCAGTGACAGCGTCGCCCTCGTGAGGACACAACGACCTTCGACATCGCGCGCGGCGTCCACACGTCGCCCCACGGCGCGACCCCACGGGGCCAAGCCTGATCCGCCAACACCAACCCTCGCCCGTCACAACCCCCGAGCTCCCGCCGGCTGCCGGCCGGGAGGGTGGTCTGGGCTCACCTCAGGACCACCCACCGGCGGTCGCGGCCCGACCACGGCTGATGTGCCGACCGCCGGGTGCTGAGGTCAGCCGGAGAGTTCAGCGTCGCCCACGGGAGCGTCGGCTCCGCCTGGTTCGCGTGCTGCGTTGGTCGGTGCGGCGCAGCCGGACCACCATCGTCGGTGGGCTCGTCCCGATCGCGCACGAGAGCACCTCACCGTCGGTGAAGCCGACCCGCCGCAGGTGCTCGGCGTCACGCTCCAGCTCCGCTGCGGCCGTCTCACCCTTGAGCGCAATGAGGGTCCCTCCGGGGCGGACCAGTCCAGCCGACCATTCCCCCAGCCGCGCCAAGGGCGCCACGGCCCGCGCAGTCACGACATCCGCCCCGAGCGTCGTTTCCTCGGCGCGGGCACGGACGACCTCGACGTTCTCCAGCCCTATCGCCTCGACCACGTCGGTCAGCCAGGTGGTCCGGCGAAGCAGCGGCTCGAGGAGCACCACGGTCAGGTCCGGTCGCGCGATGGCCAGGGGAAGGCCGGGCAGTCCCGCCCCGCTGCCGACATCGGCAACCTGAGATCCGGCCGGCACCAGCTCGGCTACGGCGACACAGTTGAGGACATGCCGGGTCCAGATGCGTTCCGCTTCCCGTGGGCCGACCAGCCCGTGGCTGATACCAGTGGTGACGAGAAGGTCGACGTACTGCCGTGCCTGACGGAGACGATCGCCAAACACGGTCGCAGCGGTGGACGGCTCCGCCTCCCGCCTCGGAAGCTCCGCGCGCTTCGTCTCATGCCCCGTGGCCGCCGCCCCAGGACCAGCCCCACCGGGTTCGGCGGCACGACCAGCACGCTGCGCCTCCCGCCCCGCCCGCTCGGGCTGGCGCACAGCCGCCCCCTCGGCGCCAGGTGTGTCGCCCTCCGGCGCGGGATGTTTCACGTGAAACGTCAGGCGGGGAGAATCACGACGTAGCGGTTGGGCTCGCTGCCCTCGCTCTCGGAAACCAAGCCGGCGTGAGCGACCTCGTCGTGCACCACCTTGCGCTCGAAGGCCGTCATCGGCTCGAGCGACACCGACTCGCCACCATCCTTGACCGTGGCGATGGCCGTGCGGGCGATCTCGACGAGGGCGGCGCGGCGCCCGGCGCGGAACCCCGCGACATCAAGCATCAGCCGGCTGCGCTCACCCGTCGCCGCCTGCACGGCCAGGCGGGTCAGTTCCTGCAGCGCGTCGAGGACCCGGCCATCCGGCCCGACCATCCTGCGCGGGACTTGCCCCTCCTCCGAATCCACAATGGCCACGGCCGCGCGGTCACCGTCGACGTCCACATCGATGTCGCCATCGAGGTCGGCGATGTCGAGCAGCCGCTCCAAGAAGTCGGCGGCGACCTCACCCTCACGTTCCAGGTGGGACACTCGACTGCGCGTCCGGCGCTCCGGGCTGGCCTCCACCTCGCTCGACTCCACCGGCGCCGGTTCTTCCGTCACGTCGACCTCGACGATCTGATCCTGGCTCATCGTGTACTCCTCGGTCTGGCCGGCTCCCCGGCATGTGGTCAATGGCGCGGCCGGAGCCACCCGGCCGCAGCGCTCACAGATCGCGCGGGGACGCCTTGGGTCCCTGGTCCGATATGCCCGCCGAACCGCCGCCGCCTGGCGTTCCAGGCCCGGAGGGCCGCTTGGTCTTCGCCCGGCTCTTGCGCACGGGCTGTTGACGCTGCCCACCCTTGGTGGCCTCGTCCTGGATGTCTGCCTCTTCGCCGTCGGCGTTGAGCCCGGGAAGGGTCAGCTTGTTGATCGGCTTCCCGTGCTTCGCCCGGCGCTCGTGCAGGGCCTTTTCGGCTGCCGAACCGGGTGCGGGCATCCGCCGGATGACGTAGAACTGCTGACCCATGGTCCACACGTTGGTGGTCAGCCAGTAGATCAGCACACCGATCGGGAAGTTCACCCCAGAGACCGCGAAGATCAGGGGCAGGACGTAGAGCAGGATCTTCTGCTGCTGGGCGAAGGGGCCCTCGAGGGCGCTCGCCGGCATGTTCTTGCGCATCAACTGGTGCTGCGTCGTGAAGGTCGTCACGGACATCAAGATGATGAGCACCGCGGTGAGGATCTTCGTGCTCACCGAGTCGCTGAACATGAACGAGCTGGACAACTGCGCGCCGAAGAGCGTCGACGACTCGGCCTGTTGGGCCAGATCGGCGGTGATGGGCCCGATCGGGGCGTGGTTACCAACCGCGATCGCCTTGAGGTTGTTCAGCACCGTGAACAGGGCGAAGAAGAACGGCGACTGGAACAGGATCGGCAGACACGAGGAGAACGGGTTCGTCCCGGTGCGCTTGTAGAGCTCCATCGTCTCCTGGCTCATCGCCTGGCGGGACTCCGGATCGGTCTTCCCCTTGTACTTCGCCTGGATCTTCTGCATCTCCGGCTGGATCAGCTGCAGCCGCCGCGACGCATGGATCTGCTTGACGAACAGCGGCACGAGGAGCAACCGCACCACGGCGGTCAGGCCGACGATCGACAAAGCCCACGCCCAGCCGCTGGTGCCGGGGATCCCCACGACGGTGGCGAGCCAGTGGAAGAAGACCATGACGTAGGCCTCCGCCACCTCGATGGGGTAGAGGATCGTGTTGATGAAGTCCACGGGTGTTGGTCCTCAGCTGGTCGGGCTGTCAGCCACGACCGGCTGACGGTGGTCATGAGTGGATGCGCGCTCCGGGACGTGATCGACCCCTCCCGGGGTCCAGGGGTGGCAGCGCAGGAGCCGTCGCAGCGCCAGCCAGGAGCCTTTGATCGGCCCGAACCGCTGCAGTGCCGTCACGGCATACGCCGAACACGACGGGTAATAGCGGCAGGTCGGCGGGCGGAGCGGCGAGATGAAGGTCTGGTAAACGCGGACCACGGCGATCAGTGGCCAGGCCACCACCTGACCGACGCGGCGCGCGACGGCGCTCGCGGGCGCGCTCACGCGGCCCGCCCCAGTGCTCGGCCCAGTTGATTGGTCAAGGCGTCGCACAGTTGCCCGTATGACGCCGATGCGCTGGCGGGCAACGCCCGCACGACGATGTCGACGCCCGCCGGCGTCGGAACGATGGCGACCCGGCATACCTCACGCAGGCGGCGGCGGACACGATTGCGCACCACGGCGGTGCCGACCGAGGTGGGGACGACGAACCCGACGCGGGCCGCAGATCCGATCCTGGCCGGGGACGCAGCGACGTGCACGACGAGCAGCGGCCCGCCGATTCGATGTCTACCCGGACCACGGACGACCGCCGAGAAGTCGGCGGAGCGACGCAGCCGGTGCCGCGCCGGCAGCATGCCGACTCAGGCGGAGAGCTCGGCGCGGCCCTTGCGACGGCGGGCGGCCAGGATTGCGCGGCCCGCGCGGGTCCGCATGCGCAGGCGGAAGCCGTGGGTCTTCGCCCGGCGGCGGTTGTTCGGCTGGAAGGTGCGCTTGCTCACGAGAGTCTCCGTTGGGTACCAGACGCAAGGTCTGAGGGACAAAGGACCGCCGAGGCGACCGTGGCCACAGCCGGCCGCAATCGGAAGCCCACGGCAGCGGTCACTCCGTGAGCATGCGAAAGCGCCCGCCAAACGGGCCTCACCCAGGGTAAGGGGGCTCCTGGGCCGGAGGCAAACCCACCGACCCCGTTCCGTCGGCCACCCGAGCGAAGGGGGCGTATTCTGTCGCAGGCGAACACCCCGTCCCCAACGACACGCCGCGAGAATCGAAGACTTTTCTACCTCCCGCACGACCGTCCCGTTGCTCCGCACGGAACGGGTTGCTACGGTCGGGGCTTCGTCGTCGCAGATGTCCACAGGGTGTGGATAGAGCCGTGGATGAACCCGTTCGCATCGACATTCAAGGGTGGGCATGGTGGACGAGTCAGCCAGGGGGGACTGGCCCGCAGTCTGGCAGCGCGCCGTCGTCGCGCTCGACGCGGACGGCCTGCCCGATCAGGCCCGGGCCTACCTGAAGATGGCCCGCCTGGTCGGAGTGCTCGACGGCACGGTGCTGATCCATGTGCCCAACGACTTCGTCAAGGATCGGGTCGAGAACCGCTACCGCGAGCCGATCGTCGCAGCCCTGGGCGCCGAGGTCGGCACGCCGGTGCGCCTCGCCGTCAGTGTCGACGCCTCCCTTGAGGACTACGACGACCTGCCCGACCCGGCGCCGGACACCGATGTGGTGTCCGAGACCCACGACCTGGTCGCCCGCACCAGCACCGGCGCGATGCGGCCGGCCACCACCGTCGATGACCCCGGCCCATCCGGGCGGGCCCGGCTCAACGCGAAGTACACCTTCGACACCTTCGTCATCGGCGCCGGCAACCGGTTCGCTCATGCCGCGTCACTGGCTGTCGCCGAGGCCCCCGCCAAGGCCTACAACCCGCTGTTCATCTATGGCGCCTCCGGACTGGGCAAGACCCACCTGCTGCACGCCATAGGTCACTACGCCCAGTACGTCTATCCGCACCTGAGCGTTCAGTACGTGAACTCGGAGGAGTTCACTAATGACTTCATCAACTCCATCCGCGACGACAAGGCCGGCGCCTTCCAGCAGCGCTACCGCGCCGTCGACGTCCTGCTCATCGACGACATCCAGTTCCTCCAGGGCAAGCTGCAGACGCAGGAGGAGTTCTTCCACACCTTCAACACGCTGCACAACGCCAACAAGCAGGTCGTCATCACCTCCGACGTCCCGCCCAAGCTGCTCTCCGGCTTCGAGGAGCGGATGCGGTCCCGCTTCGAGTGGGGTCTGCTCACCGACGTCCAGGCGCCGGACCTGGAGACCCGCATCGCGATCCTGCGCAAGAAAGCCATCCAAGAGGACCTCTACCTGCCCGACGACGTCGCCGAGCTCATCGCCAGCCGGATCTCGACGAACATCCGGGAGCTCGAAGGCGCCCTGATCCGGGTCACCGCCTTCGCCTCGTTGAACCGTCAGTCGGTCGATCTGGGCCTGGCCGAGATCGTCCTGAAGGATCTGATCCCCAACGAGGGCACCAACCAGATCAGCCCTGCTCAGATCATGGGTGCGACCGCGGACTACTTCGCGCTGACCATCGACGACCTGTGCGGATCCTCGCGCTCCCGGGTGCTCGTCCAGGCCCGCCAGATCGCGATGTACCTCTGTCGCGAGTTGACCGACCTGTCGCTGCCGAAGATCGGGCAACAATTCGGCGGCCGCGACCACACCACCGTCATGCACGCCGACCGGAAGATCCGCCAGCTGATGTCGGAACGCCGAGCGATCTACAACCAGGTCACCGAGCTCACCAGCCGGATTCGGTCGCAGAGCCGCTGACCGCAGGGCAATGCGCCGTATGCCGGCGCCGCGCAGGCAGATCCTCGCCCGCACTCCCCACGTGCTCGCGCACATCTGGTGTGGGAGCGTCGGATCCGCCCGTTCTGTCCACCGTGTTATCCACAGGATGGGGACAAGGTCCCGGATTCTTCGTCCACAATCGGCTGTGGACAACTGTGGAAAACCGCACCCTACTGGTGGGTAACTCAGGCGATGCTCGTGGACGACGTGTGTATGGCGGCGCGGTCCACACAGCCGCACGCCGCCGACCCACCGGTCGTGGACACCTCTTCCACACCTGAGAGTGCCCGCTGACCTGCAGCAATGAGGGTTGTCCACATCGTCCACACCGCCGATGACGATGACGATCTATCCCTCTATGGCGAAGAGGTACCACGACCCATCTGCCCCTCGGCCTGGGATCGTGCAACGGGGCCGTTGGCCCACTATGGTCGGAGCACGAGACGGACGTGCGGTGCACGAAGACGCAAAGGCGGGACGACGGTGAAGATCCGGGTCGACAAAGACGTGCTGACCGAGGCAGTGACCTGGGTGGCCCGAAGCCTGCCTGCACGTCCGCCGGTCCCCGTGCTGGCCGGTGTCCTCGTCGAGGCGGATGCCGAAGGCACCGTGACCTTGTCCGCGTTCGACTACGAGGTCTCGGCGAAGGTGACTGTGGCGGCAGACGTCACCGAGTCAGGCACGGTCCTGGTTCTGGGGCGGCTGCTCGCCGACATCTGCCGCAACCTGCCCAACCGCCCGATCGATCTGGTCACCGAGGGCAGCAAGGTGCAGGTGACCTGCGGGTCGTCGCGGTTCTCGCTGCTGCAGATGCCGGTGGAGTCCTACCCCACCTTGCCGACCAGCCCCCAGCTCGATGGGACGATCGACGGGGACGTCTTCACCCAGGCTGTCGCCCAGGTCAGCGTGGCTGCTGATCGCGGCGACACCCTGCCGATCCTCACCGGCGTCCGCGTGGAGATCGACGGCGACAAGATCACCTTGCTGGCGACCGACCGCTACCGGCTGGCCATGCGCGAGCTGACGTGGAACCCGGCGGCCACCGATGCGGCACACCTGGCGCTCGTGCCGGCCCGCACCCTCTCGGACATGGCCAAGGCCCTCGGTGCTGCCGGGTCGGTGGGGCTGGCCTTCGGTGGCGGCGGCAACGACGGGTTGGTGGGGTTCGAGGCCGGCACGCGGCACGCTACGACCAGGGTGCTGGATGGGGAATATCCCAAGGTGACCTCGATCTTCCCGACCTCGGTAGACACCGAGGCGATCGTGGAGACCGCGGCCTTCATCGAGGCAGTCAAACGGGTCGCGCTCGTGGCCGAGCGCAACACCCCGGTGCGGCTGCGGTTCGAGGACGGCCAGGTCGCGATCGAAGCGGGCACCGGTGAAGACGCCCAGGCCTCCGAGGCCGTGGAGATCACCTTGACCGGGCCGGCCGTGGAGATCGCCTTCAACCCGCATTTCCTCCTCGATGGGCTCGCGGTCGTCGGAACGCCATACGTGCGCTTGTCGTTCACCCAGCCCAGCCGGCCTGCGGTCATCAGCGGGCAGGCCGAGGCGGATTCGGACGCCGACTCGTCGTACCGTTACGTCCTGATGCCGGTGCGGTTCGCCGGCTGACCCGCCGAGCAAGCGCTCCGACGGACACGACGTCCGGGCTCGTCGCTCGGGCCGCCCGGGTCGTCCGGGGTGAAGGGAAAGGACCTGCGCCATGCAGCTAGGACTCGTCGGGCTGGGCAAGATGGGCGGGAACATGCGCGAGCGGCTGCGTCGCGCGGGGCACGAGGTGGTCGGCTTTGACCGCAACCCCGACGTGTCCGATGTGGGTTCCCTGGCGGAGTTGGTCGGGTCACTGAGCTCACCCCGCGTGGTTTGGGTCATGGTGCCCGCCGGCGACATCACCCGCTCGGTGATCAGCGACCTGGCCGCCCTGCTCGCCGGAGACGATCTGGTCATCGACGGGGGCAACTCCTACTACCGCGACGACATCGCGCACGCCGCCCTTCTGGCCGAGCACGGGATCGGTTATCTCGACTGCGGAGTCTCCGGCGGGATCTGGGGTCTGGAGAACGGCTACGGCCTGATGGTCGGCGGCCCGGCTGCCGATGTCGAGCGGGCCATGCCGATCTTCGACGCCCTGCGTCCGCAGGGGCCGCGAGACGAAGGCTTCGTGCACGCAGGCGCCGTCGGCGCCGGCCACTACACGAAGATGGTGCACAACGGCATCGAGTATGGACTCATGCAGGCCTACGCCGAGGGCTTCGAGTTGCTCATGGCCAAGGACATCGTCACCGACGTCCCGGGTGCCTTCAAGGCGTGGAGTCGCGGGACCGTCGTGCGGTCCTGGCTGCTGGACCTCATGGTCAAGGCGTTGGCGGAGAACCCGACCCTGGCCGACGTGTCGGACTACACCGCCGACTCCGGTGAGGGTCGGTGGACGGTGGCTGAGGCGATCGAGCTCGCCGTCCCGATGCCGGTCATCAGCGCCTCGCTCTTCGCCCGGTTCGCGTCCAGACAAGAAAGCAGCCCGGCGATGCAGGCGGTCGCCGCGTTGCGGGGTCAGTTCGGCGGACACCAGGTGATGACGATCGAGGAGGGCGAGGCCAAGCGCCACCCCGACTCCGGTCGCCCTTCGTGAGCGTGGCTGGCACCCCTGAGCTGACGGGGCGGTGATCCCGTGCACGTCCGTCACCTGGCGGTCGCTGATTTCCGCAGCTACGTCTCCGCGGATCTGCCTCTCGCACCGGGAGTGACGACTCTGGTCGGCCTCAACGGCCAGGGCAAGACGAATCTCGTCGAAGCCATCGGGTATGTCGCGACGCTGTCGAGTCACCGGGTCGCGACCGACCAGCCCCTGGTGCGCTTTGGCGCGACACAAGCGGTGATCCGGGCACAGGTGCACCGCCACGACCGGGACACCCTCGTGGAACTGGAGATCACCCCCGGTCGGGCCAACCGCGCCAAGATCAACCGCGCCGCCGTCGGTCGGCCCCGAGACGTCCTCGGCACGCTGCGCACGGTGCTCTTCGCTCCGGAGGACCTGGCCCTGGTCAAGGGGGACCCTGCCGAACGGCGCAGCTTCCTCGACGATCTGCTGGTCGCTCGCCAACCACGCTGGGCCGCGGTGCGATCCGACTACGACCGAGTCGTCAAGCAGCGCAACGCCTTGCTCAAGCAGGGCGCGCCGCTGCTGCGCGCCGGCGCCCGAGCCAGACGCCCGCGGCCAGGGGACCTCGGCACGGACGAGGCGCGGGAATCGGTGCTCCACACGCTGCACGTCTGGGACTCCCAACTGGCCGCCGCTGGGGCGCAGCTGCTCTATGCCCGGCTGCGCCTGTGTCGAGACCTCCGCGCGGATCTGGCGACGAGCTATGACGCCGTCAGCGACACGGCTGCCCGCGCCGAGATGCGCTACCGGGCCTCCCTTCATGCAGTGCTCACCGAACGCATCGGGACAGGTGAGGTGCCGGAGCCGGCTGAGCTCGAGCAGGGCATCCTCGAGTCGTTGGCCGAGGTGCGCGACCACGAGATCGAGCGCGGTGTCAGTCTCGTCGGGCCGCATCGAGACGACCTCGTGCTCACTCTCGGCGACCTACCTGCCAAGGGCTACGCCAGCCACGGCGAATCGTGGTCCATGGCGCTCGGCCTCAAGCTCGCCGCCTACCAGCTGCTGCGTCGCGACATCGGTGACGATCCCGTGCTCATCCTCGATGACGTCTTTGCCGAGCTGGATGCGCGGCGACGGGAGCGACTCGCGGACCTCGTCGCGGACAGCGAACAGGTCATCATCACGGCGGCCGTCCCGGCGGACGTCCCATCATCATTGGCCTCCTCAGGGGTGCGCTACACGGTCAATCTCGGCCAGGTGGACCGTGACGACTAGGCGCCGCAGGTCAGCTGTGGACAACCCTGCCCCCACCTCCCCCCCTGGGGACGACCGATCGACCCAGGTCCGTTCCGGCGGCGCTCCAGTGGACCCACGGGACAGCGCACCGGAGGGTGCACCTGATGTCCCACCGGAGGGTGCACCCGGAGGTCTATCCGACAGCACCCAGGCTGCGGGACAGGGCGTCGACGAGGCGGCCGCGGCCGCGCTGGCCAGGGCACGGGCGGCCGCCGCCGCCAAGGGCCTCCGCCCGGGCCAGCGCCCACCGGCCCGGCGGCGACGCAAACGGACCGACGCCGCGACATACACCGGTCCGGCGGCGGATCCACGCGACCCGGTCCCGCTCGGGGAGCACCTGGATCGACTCCTCGCCGAACGGGGCTGGGAGGCGGACCTTGCCGGCGGCACGGTGCTGGCCCGCTGGGCCCACATCGTCGGGGCGGACATCGCCGGCCACAGCAGTGCCGAAGGCTACGCGGAGGGCACCCTGACGATCCGCGCGTCATCGAGCGCATGGGCGACTCAGCTGCGCCTGCTGGCGCCCGATCTGATCGGCCGGATCAGCCAGACCGTCGGCCCGGATGTGGTGACCACCATCGTCGTCCTCGCCCCCGGGGCGCCGTCGTGGACCAAGGGGCCACGGGTGGTCAAGGGGCGCGGTCCGCGAGACACTTACGGCTGAACGGCATGGCCCAGGCCGCCGGTCCCGGGTGCTCCTCCCGGGTGCGCGGCGCTCGTTGTCGGCGCATGGCTGACGGCCCCAGGGGGCCGCTGTAGGGGCCCGGCGCGATCCCCCACACGGGAAGAGGTCCCAAAACCCGGGAAAGCGCCAGTTACGCCCCGCCAGATGCCACCTCGGTCGGTCGTGGGCACTAGACTGTAGGGGTCCTCGCGGCCACCGGTGCGTCTCGCCCGGCAGGCCGCGATTCATGAGCGCCGACGACCCGCATCGGCCGATCCAAAGGAGCAGCGTGGCCGCCCAGACGCCACCGACCGAAGCCGTGCCCGACGACGTCCCGGTCACCCCTGCCCAGCCCGTTCCCGCCCCAGCACCTAGTCACGACAACGGCACCGCGACCGACGCGGTCTACGACGCCTCGGCGATCACCGTCCTGGAGGGCCTCGAGGCGGTGCGCAAGCGCCCGGGCATGTATATCGGCTCGACCGGCGAGCGCGGCCTGCATCACCTGGTCTGGGAGATCGTCGACAACGCGGTCGACGAGTCCCTGGCCGGCTTCGCCGACACCATCGACGTCACGTTGCTCGCCGACGGCGGGGTGCGGGTCCGCGACAACGGCCGCGGCATTCCCACGGACATCCACCCGACCGAGAAGGTGTCGGCCGTCGAGCTCGTGCTCACTCAGCTGCACGCCGGTGGCAAATTCGGTGGTGGCGGCTACAAGGTCTCCGGCGGTCTGCACGGCGTCGGCTCCTCGGTCGTCAACGCCTTGTCCCGGCGCCTCGACGTCTCCGTTCGCCAGCAAGGCCATGTCCACCGGATGAGCTTCGACCACGGCGTGCCCACGGCCCCGCTGCAGCGGATGGAGCCGGTCGGTGACGCGACCGGCACAACCGTCACCTTCTGGCCCAACGGCGACATCTTCGACGCCGTCGAGTTCGACTACGAGACGATTCGGGCTCGCTTCCAGCAGATGGCCTTCCTCAACAAGGGCTTGCGGATCACCTTGACCGACGAGCGGCCCGCGTCGGTCGGCGACGATCTGGACGTCGACCTCGACGCCCTGGCCGCCGACGTCGTCGTCCGCGAGGGCGACGACGAGGACGACGCCGAGCCGCGCGAGGCCCCGGCCCCGGCCAAGGTCAAGAAGGTCTCCTACCGGTATGACGGTGGGCTCGTCGACTACGTCGGCCACCTCGTCGGCTCAAAGCGGTCCGAGCCGATACACCCCGAAGTGATCGCCATCGAGACCTCCGACGAGGCGAAGGGCTTGTCGCTGGAGTTGGCGATGCAGTGGACGACGGCATACAGCGAGTCGGTGCACACCTACGCCAACACCATCAACACCCACGAGGGCGGGACGCACGAGGAGGGTTTCCGCGCGGCCCTGACCAAGCTCGTCAACGACTTCGCCCGGCGCAACAACCTGCTCAAGGAGAAGGACGAGAACCTCACCGGCGACGACATCCGCGAGGGTCTGACCGCGGTCGTGTCGGTCAAGCTCACCGAGCCGCAGTTCGAGGGCCAGACGAAGACCAAGCTGGGCAACTCCGAGGTCAAGGGCTTCGTGCAGAGCGCGATGACCAGCGAGTTCGGGCACTGGCTCGGCTCACACCCCCGGGAGGGCAAGGACATCGTCGGCAAGGCGGTGCAGGCCTCGCTGGCCCGGATCGCGGCCCGCAAGGCCCGCGAGGCCACCCGGCGCAAGAGCCCGCTGGAGTCCGGCGGCCTGCCCGGCAAACTGCGCGACTGCCAGTCGAAGGACCCCAGCGAGTCGGAGATCTTCATCGTCGAGGGCGACTCGGCCGGCGGATCCGCGGTGCAGGGGCGCAACCCGCAGACCCAGGCGATCCTGCCGATCCGCGGCAAGATCCTCAACGTCGAGAAGGCCCGGCTGGACAAGGTGCTGGCGAACACCGAGGTCCAGGCGCTCATCTCGGCGTTCGGCACCGGTGTCGGTGAGGAGTTCGACATCGCCAAGGCGCGCTACCACAAGATCGTCCTGATGGCCGACGCCGACGTCGATGGCATGCACATCCGCACCCTGCTGCTGACGCTGCTTTTCCGGTTCATGCGCCCGTTGATCGATGCCGGCTACGTCTACCTCGCCCAACCGCCGCTCTACCGGCTCAAGTGGAGCAATGCCCCGCACCAGTTCGCCTTCACCGATCGCGAGCGCGACGCACTGATCGCGTACGGCCAGCAGGAGAAGGGCTGGCGGCTACCGAAAGACAATCCGGTCCAGCGTTACAAGGGACTCGGCGAGATGAACTACGAGGAACTGTGGGAGACCACCATGGACCCCGCGACGCGCACGTTGCTGCAGGTCACGTTGGCCGATGCGGCCGCGGCCGACGAGATCTTCGCCATCTTGATGGGCGAGGACGTCGAGTCCCGGCGCAGCTTCATCCAGCGCAACGCGCGCGATGTGCGCTTCCTGGACATCTAGGCGCCCGAGCGCCTGCAGCGCGCCCCACGTCCAGGTGACTCGCACCGCCATACCGATGATTATCCGAATGACAAACCGTCCAAGGACTGACACGTGACCGAGCAGCCGCCCACCAACGGCGAGGACACCCACGACCGGATCGAACCGGTCGACCTCAACGCGGAGATGCAGCAGAGCTACATCGAGTACGCGATGAGCGTCATCGTCTCCCGCGCCCTTCCGGACGTCCGCGACGGCCTCAAGCCGGTGCACCGCCGGGTCATTTACGCCATGTATGACGGTGGCTACCGGCCCGACCGCGGGTTCAACAAGTGCTCCCGCATCGTCGGTGACGTGATGGGTCAGTACCACCCGCACGGTGACCAGGCGATCTATGACGCCTTGGTGCGGCTCGTCCAGCCCTGGTCGCTGCGCTACCCGCTCGTCGACGGCCAGGGCAACTTCGGCTCCCCCGGTGACGACCCGGCGGCCGCCCCGAGGTACACCGAGGCCCGCATGGCCCAGCTGGCCATGGAGATGGTGCGCGACATCGACGAGGACACCGTCGACTTCGTCCCCAACTACGACGGCAAGACGATGCAGCCCTCGGTCCTGCCCGCCCGCTTCCCAAACCTGCTGGTCAACGGCTCGGCGGGCATCGCGGTCGGCATGGCCACGCTCATCCCGCCGCACAACCTGCGTGAGGTGGCCGACGCCGCACTGTGGCACCTGGCCAACCCGCAGGCCGGGCGCGAACAACTCCTCGAGGAGACGCTGCGGCGGATCAAGGGCCCGGACTTCCCCACCGGCGCCCTCATCATGGGACGGCGAGGCATCGAGGACGCCTATCGCACCGGGCGTGGCTCGATCATCATGCGGGCCGTGGTCCAGGTGGAGGAGGACAAGCGCGGCCGCCAGTGCCTCGTGGTGACCGAGCTGCCGTATCAGGTCAACCCGGACAGCCTCGCGGCGAAGATCGCCGAGCTGGTCAAGGACGGCCGGCTCACCGGCATCGCCGACATCGAGGACCAGACCTCGGGGCGCACCGGGCAGCGGCTGGTCATCATCCTCAAACGCGATGCCGTCGCGCGGGTCGTGCTGAACAACCTCTACAAGCACACCCAGCTGCAGACGAACTTCGGGGCGAACATGCTCGCCCTTGTCGACGGCGTGCCGCGCACGCTGCCCATCGACGCCTTCATCCGGCACTGGGTGACCCACCAGATCGAGGTCATCCAGCGACGCACCGCCTACCGGCTCAAGCAGGCCCAGGAGCGGATGCACATCCTGCGCGGGCTGCTCAAGGCCCTCGACCAGCTCGACGAGGTCATCGCGTTGATCCGGCGCTCGCCGACCGTCGAGGACGCGCGTGACGGGTTGATGGCCCTGCTCGACATCGACGAGGTGCAGGCGCGGGCCATCTTGGACATGCAGTTGCGGCGCCTCGCGGCACTGGAGCGGCAGAAGATCATCGAGGAGCACAACGAGCTGCAGGCCCGGATCGACGACTACGAGGACATCCTCGGCTCGCCGTCCCGGCAGCGGGACATCGTGGCCCACGAGCTGACCGCGATCGTCGACAAGTATGGCGACAACCGCCGCACCCGGATCGAGTTCTTCGAGGGCGACATGTCCATGGAGGACCTCATCCCCGAGGAGGACGTCGTCGTCACCATCACCCGCGGTGGCTACGCCAAGCGCACCCGGGTCGACCAGTACCGCTCGCAGCGGCGCGGCGGGAAGGGCGTGCGCGGCGCGCAGCTGCGCGATGAGGACGTCGTGGAGCACTTCTTCACCACGACCACCCATCACTGGCTGCTCTTCTTCACCAACCTGGGCCGGGTCTACCGGGCCAAGGGCTACGAGCTGCCCGAGGGCGCCCGTGACGCCAAGGGTCAGCACGTGGCGAACCTGCTCGCCTTCCAGCCGGGCGAGTCGATCGCCGCGGTGCTGGCGCTGCGCGACTACGAGCAGGCGCCATACCTCGTCCTGGCCACCCGCAGCGGGCTGGTCAAGAAGACCCGGCTGTCCGAATACGACTCCCCGCGCTCCGGCGGGCTGATCGCGGTCAACCTGCGCGAAGACGACGAACTCGTCGGCGCTGCGCTGTGCTCGGCCGACGACGACCTGCTCCTCGTGAGCCGCCGGGGTATGTCGGTGCGTTTCACCGCGACCGACGAGGCGCTGAGGCCGATGGGTCGGGCCACCAGCGGGGTCACCGGTATGAAGTTCCGCGCCGGCGACCGGCTGCTGTCCATGTCCTTGGTGCCGGTGGACGCTGAGGGTATCGATGTCTTCGTCGTCTTCGAGAACGGCCTGGCCAAACGCACCCCTGTCGAGGAATACCGCGTGCAGGGGCGCGGCGGCCTCGGCATTCAGGTCGCGAAGCAGTCCGACAAGGGCGGCGATCTCGTCGGCGCCCTGACCGTCACGGCCGAGGACGAGGTCATGGTCGTCATGGAGAAGGGCAAGGTCGTGCGCTCGCGCGTCGACGAGGTCCGCCATACCGGCCGCTCGACCATGGGGGTCATCTTCGCCACGCCGGACCGTGGGGACGCCATCGTGGCGGTGGCCCGCAATGCCGAGCATGCGCAGGACGAGGACGAGGACGCGGCCGACGACGCGGCCTCCGCGGGTGTCGCCATACCTGAGGGTGACGCGCCCACACCGGAGGATGGCGTAGCGTCTGACGCATCGTTGCCTGACGGCGACGACGATTCTGGAGGTGAGCGATGAGCACGCCCAGCAGTTCGGGCCCGGCGACCCAGACGATGCCGACGCCCGCAGTCGACGTCTCACGTGCTGCGAGCACTGTCCCCGCAGGGGTGTCGACCGTGCCCGTCGACGCGTCGTCAAGCGCAGTGTCAGCGGGCTCCGTGTCCTCCTCGGGCGCGGGGACCGCCTCGGCTGCCCCGACGGCCTCGAGTCACCCGGCCGGCACCTCCGCCCAGCCGACCCCCCGGCGGGTCCGCCTTGCTGTCTCCCGGGTCGACCCGTGGTCGGTCCTGAAGATGTCCTTCCTCTTCTCGGTCGCGCTCGGCATCGCCGGCGTCGTCATGACGGCGGTGCTCTGGTCGATCCTGCAGGGCATGGGCGTCTTCACGAACATCGACCGGATCATCCAGGAGAACCAGCTGGCCTCCGCCGATCCGATCCACATCCTCGACTACGTCGGCTTCAAGCGGGTCGTGTCGCTCTCGGTGCTCATCGGGGTCATCAACATCTTCCTCATGACGGCCCTGGCGACCCTGGCATCGTTCCTCTACAACATCAGCTCCTCGCTGGTCGGTGGTCTCCAGCTCACCCTGACCGACGAGTAGTAGCCCGTCCCATCAGGCGCACCACCGGCGTTTTGAAGCGCGCGCGGCCGTTGAGGTAGGCTCGGCACTCGCGTCCGGCGTGCTGCGTCGGGTGCCAGTGCGGGCCTATAGCTCAGACGGTTAGAGCGCTTCCCTGATAAGGAAGAGGCCACAGGTTCAAGTCCTGTTAGGCCCACTGCCGTCCGGTCGAGGCACTCTGGAGGCGCCATGGTCAAGAAGCTCGTCGCCGCAGCGTTGGCCGCGGCCAGCGCGGCCCTGGTGGCGCTGAAGATCAAGGAGCAGCGGGCCGAGCAGGAGCTCTGGGCCGAAGCCACCGACGACATCCGCCCCTGAGCGTTTTCGTCGTGCCGTCCATCCCGTAGGGCGGCCCGGCGGAGAACACGGGACGGCATACGGGGCACTGGCGCAATGGGTAGCGCACCGCCTTTGCAAGGCGGGGGTTAGGGGTTCGAGTCCCCTGTGCTCCACTTCGTGACAAAGGAGTCGTGCCCGCGGCGGTGCCGAGTTATCTTGACCTCAAGATAACGAGATGGAGGCGCGGATGACCGGCTGGGTGCGGCGGATCCTGCCCTCCGACAAGCTCGAGCGCGACCTGGCCCTCCAGAGCGTGCTGTCGGCCTTCGCCACCGGGTCGTTCATCACCGGCACCGCCGTCTTCTTCACCCAGGTGGTCGGGCTCACCGGCGCTCAGGTGGGCCTGGGTATGTCGGTCGCCGCCGTCGTCACCCTGCTCTTGCAACTCCCGCTCGGCCGGCTCACCGACCGGGTCGGAGCCAAACCACTGTGGGTGGCCGCCTCCGCCGGGGAGGCGCTGCTCTATGTCATCTGGCCCGTGCTGAGCGGGATGGCCGCGTTCGTCGCCATGCTCAGCGCGCTGGCGGTGTTCGAGACGGCCGGACGAAACGCCCGCAACGTCTATCGGATCGCGGTCTTTCCCCGCGAGACCCGGGTCAGGGCGCTGGCCTACCTGCGGGCGGCCCGGAACGTCGGCTACACCCTGGGGGCTGGGGCCAGTGGGGTCGCGCTCGGGCTGGGCATCGGCGCGGTCCGGCTCATCCCGCTGCTCACCGGGGCTCTGCTCGCGCTCAACGTGGTGATGATCGCCGTGACCCTGCCGCCCATCAGTCGTCCCGCCGACATCGCCTCGGTCGACGGTGCGCTGAACGTCGCCCCTGCCGCGTGGCGCAACACCGGCTTCGTCGTGCTCGCCCTGTGCAATGGCGTGCTGTCGTCCAACCAGGTGCTGCTCAATGTCGTCGTCCCGCTGTGGCTGGTGGAGCGCACCGATGCCCCTCATCAGCTCTTGGCCTGGCTCTTCGGCACGAACACCGTCCTGGCGGTCCTGCTGCAGGTGCGGGCCTCGAAAGTGGCCGACTCGGTCGGCGGCTCACTGCGCGCGGTGCGATGGTCGGGATGGGCCTTCGTCGTCTCCTGCGCCCTGATCGCCGTGACCCATCAGACCGTCGGCTGGCTCTCGATCGTGCTCATCTGGGCCGGACACGTCACGATCACCGGCGCCGAGCTGTGGCAGTCGGCCGCCGACTGGGGATTCACCTCTGAGCTGTCCGACCACCGCCGCCTCGGCGACTACCAAGGCATCTGGGGCATCGGCTACCAGGTCGAGCCGATCGTCTTCCCTGCCCTGTTCACCTTCCTCGCCCTGCAGTGGGGTGCCACGGGCTGGGTCATCATCGCGGGCATCGCGGTGGCCGCGGCCGTGATCGCACACCCAGCCGTGCGCGCCGCGCAGCGACACCTTGACCGCGTGGGCGCTCCTCGGGACCGATGAGGGCCGAGGCGCCGCGCAGACGGGCCCAGGGCCGAGCCGTCGATCCGCGTGGACGAGGGGTGCGTCAGCGCCCTGGCATCATCGGGGAGTGACCCAGTTTCGGAGGGGCGCTGTGGTGGCGGCAGGCCGGCGCCACTCGGTGGGCCTGCGTCGCGACGGCACGGTGCTGGCCACCGGGAACGGCCTGGCCGGGGAGTGTGATGTCACGAGCTGGACGGATGTCGTGGCCGTGGCCGCCGGCAGCATGCACACCTTCGCCAACACCGGTCGGTCGCACACTGTCGGGCTGGTTCGCGGTGGGACGCTCAAAGCGGCGGGCTGGAACGGCGACGGCCAGTGCGACGTGGCTGACTGGTCCGGTGTCGAGGTCGTCGCTGCGGGCTGGCGTCGGACCTTGGGATTGCGTCGCGACGGCACGGTGCTGGCCGCTGGCAGGACGCTCGAAGGGGCGTGTGCGGTTCAGGATTGGCGCGAGATCGTCGGGGTCTCGTGCGGAGACTGGCATTCCGTCGGTCTGCGCGCCGATGGGTCGGCGGTCGCGACGGGAATCAACGGCCGAGGTCAGTGCGAGGTGAGCGAGTGGACCGGCCTGACGGGCATCGCCGCCGGCTACCTGTTCACCGTCGGGGTCACTGCAGCTGGGCTGGTGCTGGCCACGGGGGACGTTGCCGCGACCGCAGGCGTGAGCCGGTGGCGCGATGTGGTGGCCGTGGCCGCCGGGAGCTACCACACGGTTGGCCTGACGGCTCAGGGTCGGGTCCTCGCCGCCGGCGGGAACCAGGACGGCCAGTGCGATGTGAGCGGCTGGCGTGGGGTCGTCGCGGTGGCGGCAGGGTCCCGGCATACCGTGGGGCTGCGCATGGATGGGCTGATGCTCGCCGCGGGGTGCAACGAGGACGGGCAGTGTGACGTCGCCGCGTGGCGCGACGTCGGTATGCCGTAGGCCGGCCCGCGGCCGGGCGGCCAGGGGCCCGCGACCCGGCGGCCCGAGCGCCGACCGACCATCAGCCGGGTGTGCCGGTCTCCCTGACGGTCTCCCGGGCGGAAACCGCTGCGCCGCTACTCCTGAGCGAGGCGCAGCACCGTCTCGGCGAGCACCGAGACCCCGGCCGCGCAGTCCTCGGGCGTGGAGAACTCCCGGGGGTTGTGGCTGATGCCGTCGTTCTGGCCCCGCACGAAGACCATCGCCGTTGGGGTGATCGCGGCCAACTCCTGGGCATCGTGGCCGGCTCCGGAGATGAGCCGCATCGTCGGCAGCCCGAGGTCACCGGCGGCCGCCTCGATGAGCGACTGCACCCTCTCGTCGAACGGCACCACCGCCGTCTTGGCCATCCGTTGGGTCTCGACGCGCAGTCCGGGGTGCTCGGTCGGCAGCGAGTGCAGGTATGCCGCCAGATCGCTCTCGGCCTGCGCCATGAAGGCATCGGAGGGGTTGCGCAGGTCGACGGTGACCACCGCACGAGCCGGCACGACATTGGTCAGGCCGGGTTCGACCGTGAGCTGGCCGACGGTCGCGCGCAGCTCGCCATACCGGCCGGAGTCGACCATCTTGCGCAGGTGGACGATGAGTGCGGCTGCGGCCAGCCCTGCATCCACCCGCAGCGGAGTCGGCGTGGTCCCCGAGTGTGCGGCCCGACCGTGCAAGGTGACTAGTTGCCATGAGATGGCCTGCACACCGGTCACCACCCCAACCGGCAGGCCGGCCTCCAGCAGCACCGGTCCCTGTTCGATGTGGCACTCGACATACGCGTATGGCGGGTCGAGTCGCACCGGCCGCTTCCCGCGGAAGCCGATCCGAGCCAACTCCTCACCCAGGCGCAACCCGGCACTGTCGCGCAACGCGTAGGCCTGCGCGAGCGGGATGCGCCCCGCGGCCACCGCCGAGCCGAGCATGTCGGTGCCGAACCGGACACCCTCCTCCTCGGTCCAGAACGCCACCACCACCGGGCGGCGCGGGACGACCCCCGCGGCATTGAGGGCGTCGACCACCGCGAGCCCACCGAGCACCCCGAGGCAGCCGTCGAATGCGCCGGCCGTGGCGACGGTGTCGAGGTGCGACCCCATCATCACCGGGGGCGCATCCGCCTCTCGACCGCCGCGACGCCCGAAGACGTTGCCCAGCTCGTCGACCGTGACGTCGAGGCCGGCGTCGCGCATCCAACCCATGACCAGATGCCGGGCCGCGGCGTCGCCGTCGGTCAGGGTCAGCCGGTTGACGCCCCGGCGCCCCGAGTCATGGTCGTCATACGCCCCGATCTGGGCCAGCTCCAGAAGCCGAGCCCACAGCCGCTCACCGTCGATCACCAGGGTCGTCATCCACGCTTCCTCCCCGACGCTTCCTCTCCCCACGATCCTCCCCCCACGCTTCCTCCCCCCGCCTGCTGCGCGACGCACCGGCGACCGCCCCGCACATCGCGCCCCGCGTCGACTGCCCGAGAGTCCCCTCCGTTACTCGACGTCGCCGCCGAACTTTCCCGGTATGCCGTCCCCGGTGGCCTGGGGGTCTGGTCCGGACCGCACCCGGGAGGTCAGGTGTCTCACGACCGCCGCCCGGAAGGCGTCGATCTCGACGGGGGGCTCGACCACCTCTCCATCGCGGACGACGAGCTCGACGACCAGGACCGCGCGCACCTGCTGCGGCCCGTCATCGGCGCCCGTGACGAGCTCGTCGCGCACCTGGAACATCGAGCCCGGCCCGAACACGACCTCTTCCTCGTCCCGCCGGGCCGAGAACGGCGCGATGTAGCGGCCGCGCTGCCCGAAGATGGCGTAGACCTCGCGCACGCCGCTGCCGTCGGCCGGCTCAGCGTCGCGCAGCGCCACCGACGGGTCGCGCGACGTGGCCAGGATCCCGCGGGTGACGACCGTACGCGCCGCCCGGCCGAAGGTCGCCGCACGCGAGCGTCCACGGAAGGACACCCCCTCGTAGGGCGGCAGCTGGTCCAATCCGCGGAGGAAAGCCTCGAGTCGGCTTGTCTCACTCATCGGCATCCTTGTCGTCGGTCCTGGGCCATGGGTCGTCGACGGTGGCGCCCCGAATGCCCCACTGCTCGACGCCTTCCATCGGTGCGGGCACCGCCGGGTGCCCCTCTGGCGCCGGATCGTCAGGCTCGTGCGGCGGCGATGACGTCACCGGCCAGGCGAGCACCGGCTCGGCCCGGTGCTCGACGATGCACGTGTCGGCGTCCCGGTCGTGAGCCCATACCGCCCCTCGGGCCACTCGCCGCAGCGCCCACCGCGTCGGAGCCGACTGGGGGCGGCCGGGGCCGGTCGAGGGCAGGTCGACCAGCAGAGCCAGTGGCCCCCTGTCGTCCACGTCGGCCAGCCCCGCGGTCCGGGCCAGGGCGGGTGCGTCATACCCGGGAATGGTCAGGACGACGCGCAGGCCCGCAGTGAGCGGCACCCCCCAGCCGACCCGGTCCAGGCGCATGGGCAGGTCGCGCTTGGCGGCACTGACGGGGGGCCTTTCTCGCCCCTCGAACTCGGCGGAACTGCGGTTCAGCTGCTCCTCTTGCCAGGCCCAGAGCTCCTCTCGGGTCAGCCGCCGCAGATCGGGACGCTCGGCCATCACGGCTCCCGCACGATGATGTCGAGCACCCCGTCG
This sequence comes from Actinomycetota bacterium, assembly GCA_052034115.1. Lineage (GTDB taxonomy): Bacteria > Actinomycetota > Actinomycetes > Actinomycetales > Dermatophilaceae > Lutibacillus. The sequence continues at coordinate 5,022 of JBPOIZ010000122.1, read as the reverse complement.
GGCCGATACCGATAGTCGAGGACCTCGAACGGGATGCCGTCGCGGAAGAGGATCTCGGCCTCCCCCTTCGCTGCCGAGAACGGGCCGACGTTGACGCCGCTGTGCCCCTCGATGGTGATCCGGGCGGGGTTGTCGCGAAGGGCGTTGATGAAGCCTTCGGCGACACCCGGGTCCCGGGAGCTGCTGACGAAGGCCGGGTCGCGGAGCACGCCCCGATCGATGATGTCGCGGACCGCGCTGTCGGGCAGGTTCGTGCCCCGGTAGGTGGTGCCCTCGTATGGCGGCAGCTGGGCGAGGCCATCCCGGGTTGCCTGGATGCGCGCGTCGAGAGCGGCGTCAGCGCTGCCGGGGTTGCGCAGCGCCGAGTTCATGTCGGTGTAGCCGCCGTCGGTGGTGTAGTCCCAGATGCCGCGGATGCCGTCCCGGTCGAGCTCGGGGTGCGACCCGACGACGTCGTCGAGCCATCCGTCGACGGCCGGGTCGGTCAACGGGTCGCGCCAGGTGCCCTGCGGGCCGGTCGGTACGTCGTCGAACCGGGTCAGCGAATCCCCGAGGTCATCGAGGCGGGCGAGGTCGCCGAGGTCGTCGAGTTTGGTCAGGTCATGCAGGTCGTCCAGGCCATCAGCGACCCGGCCGGCGTCGACCAGACCATCAGCGATGTCATCGGCGTGCCGACCCAACGCCCCTAACGCCGACCCACCCCGAGTGGCCGCCGCACTCGACCCACCCGTGAACACCGCCGCAACCGCATCCGGCACCAAATGCCCCAACGCCCGCGCCGGATCATCACTCCAGGTATCCCAATCCAGCACCGACTTACCCACCGTCTTACCGAACTCCCACGGATCGCTGGTCAACGCGGTCCACAACCCCTGCGCCGTCTCCCACTTCAGCTCATACGTCGCCGCCAACTCCTCCGGCGTCAGATCCCCGGTCGCCAACGAGATCAAGTCATCCACCGGACCCAGGTGGTACAGCATCGACCCCAGATCCCACACCGCCTCACCAGCCCCCGCGAACACACCACCAACGAACGCCAACCCCGACTCCAACCAGTTCCGCTTCTCCGGCGCCCCCACACACCCCGCCCGCACCCCGCCCGCCGCGACCCCAGCCGCCGCATCCACCTCAGCCACCGTCGCCGCCCACACCGACTGCGCGTTCTCCCGAATGGCTTCACCCGGATCACTGAACGGCTCGATGGTCAACGTGTACGTCCCCGCGCCGTTCGCGGCCTCCCACGCCTGCTCCCGACGCCGCGCCGCCGCCACCTCCGCGTCATACCGCGCCCGCGCAGCCGCCGACACCGACTCACCCCGAGCCCACTCCCGCGCACACCACCGACCCCGCTCCTGCGCCCACTCCAGCGTCGAAGCCCACCCCTCCAACGCCCCAGCAGCCGCCACAAACCCATCCGCCGCGACCTGCCACCGACCCGGCTCCACCTCGAACCGATCCCGGAACCGATCCGCCGCCCGACCCGACCACCCCGACGTCGACACCGCAGCCAACGACACCGAAATCGACGCGAACGTCGCCGCCGTCGACCGCATCACCGCAGCCCGATCCCGCACCCCACCCGGATCCCCCACCACCGTGAAGTCAGGCACGCGTCACCCCCTGGTCTCCTCCGCTGACCCATCGTCACCCACGCTGGCGCGAGGCGCCACCCCCCGGGCCGCACTCCCTTCGCACCCGCCGGGCACTTGCCTCCGAGCTCCCGCCGCACACCTTCCGTGCGCCAGGTGGCAACGCGCCGACCCGCCGGCGGTCAGGGAAACACGGGTCCGGCATAGGGCCGGAGAGCAGCGGCGAGGCCGCCTTCGGAGACATCGCCAGTCACCTCGTCGGCGACCGCCTTGACCTCCTCGGGAGCGTTGCCCATCGCGACGCCGCGCGCGGCCCACTGCAACATCTGTATGTCGTTGCGTTGGTCACCGACCGCCACCGTCCGATGCGGCTGCACCCCGAGCCGGCGGCGGACCAACTCCAGTGCGGAGGCCTTCGAGACCCCCTCCGGGTTGATGTCCAGCCAGGCCGTCCAGCCGACGGCATACGCGACCTCGTGTAGGCCGATCCGCTCGACGCGGGCCATGAAGTCCTCGGCGGACACCTCGGGCATCCGCAAGGTGACACGGGTAGCCGGCCGCGCGACCAGTTCGTCGAACGGCACGATCGTCTGCTCGCCGCCGAGCTCGCCGTCGGGGAAGGGCGAGCTGACGAGGAATCCGACGCCCAGGTCTTCGACGGCGATGAGCGCATCGGGCAGCTCCTCACGGAGCAGGCTGAGCACCGGCCGGGGGTCGAACGTGACGCTGTCGATGACCTGGTAGCCGGCCGGCAGGGTGGGGTCCAGGCCCAAGGTGACGGCACCGTTGGAGCACACGGCATACCCGTGGGGCAGGTCGAGCATCTCCGCGATCGGCACGGTGGCCACGATCGAGCGCCCGGTCGCCAGGACGATGTGGTGACCCGCGCGCGCCGCGGCCACGATCGCGGCCCGGGTCGCGGCAGGGAGGAACCCGTCATGGGTCAGGATCGTGCCGTCGACGTCGAGCGCGATGAGGAAGGGGTCGGGGGCGCTCACCGCACCGGGGTGATGGCGTCGAGACCGACATACGGGCGCAGTGCTGGGGGCACCCGGACCGAGCCGTCGGCCTGCTGGTGGTTCTCCAGGATGGCGACCAGCCACCGGGTGGTGGCCAGGGTGCCGTTGAGGGTCGCCACGATGCGGGTCGACCCGGTGCTCGACTGCGGGTCGCGCTCGCGGGTGCCGAGGCGGCGGGCCTGGAAGGTGGTGCAGTTGGACGTCGAGGTCAGCTCGCGGTAGCGGCCCTGGGTGGGCACCCAGCCCTCGCAGTCGAACTTGCGAGCAGCCGGGCCACCGAGGTCTCCGGCGGCGGTGTCGATGATCCGGTAGGGCAGCTCGCACGCGTCGAGCATGGCCCGCTCCATGGCGAGCAGAGCCTCGTGCTCAGCGACGGCGTCCTCGACGCGGCAGTAGACGAACATCTCCACCTTGTGGAACTGGTGCACCCGGATGATGCCCTTGGTGTCCTTGCCGTGGCTGCCGGCCTCGCGCCGATAACAGGCTGACCAACCGGCATATCGCTTGGGCCCGTCGGCCAGGTCCACGATCTCGTCGGCGTGGTATCCGGCGAGGGCGACCTCCGAGGTGCCGGTCAGATAGAGGTCGTCGGCGGGCAGGTGGTAGACCTCGTCGGCGTGCGCGTCGAGGAAGCCCGCCCCGGCCATGGTCGCCGGAGTGACCAGCGTTGGCGTGACCATCGGGGTGAAGCCGTGCTCGACGGCGGTGGCGATGGCCAGCTGGAGCAGACCGAGCTCGAGTCGGGCTCCGGGGCCGGTGAGGAAGTAGAACCGGGCACCGGAGACCTTGGCGCCGCGGTCGAGGTCGATGGCACCGAGCCGCTCACCGAGGGTGACGTGGTCCAGCGGGGTGAACCCTTCGGCGGCGAAGTCGCGCGGCGTGCCGACGATCTCGCGGACGGTGTAGTCCTCCTCGCCGCCGGCCGGGACGCCGTCGATGATGATGTTGCCCACGGTGCGCAGCAGCCGGGTCAGCTCGACGTCGGCTGCGGCGGCCTGCGCGTCGAGCGTCTTGACCCGCTCGGCGAGGTCCTTGACCTGCGCGAGGAGGGCCTGCTTCTCCTCGCCCTGGGCAGCGGCCACCTGCTTGCCGAAGGACTTCTGCTCCGCGCGCGCCGCCTCGAACTGGGCCAGGGACGAACGGCGAGCCTCGTCGGCGGCGAGGATCGCGTCGACGACCCCCGGGTCTTCACCACGGGCGAGCTGCGAGGCACGGACCACATCGGGGGTCTCGCGCACGAGTCGAATGTCAATCACCGGGTCAGCCTATCTGCGGGCGCTCACGACATACCTGTGGTTTGTGCCTGGCTGCGGTCGACCCCGGGCGGTGGCGGCCCGGGGTAGGTTTTCCCCGTGCCCATCGACACCCGGACGCTGCTGATCCTCGTGGCCGTCGCCGTCCTCGTCGTCGTGGCCGTGCTCCTGCTGCGCAGCCACGAGGACGGATCGTCGTATGGCGCGATCGCCGGCAAACGCTTCCGGCGCCGGCCGCATCGCGATCACTTCCGGGACGCGGACGCCATACCGGAGCCGCCCAAGCGGCGGGTCGGCATCGTCGTCAACCCCACCAAGTTCGCCGACCTGCCGGCCGTCCAGGCCCAGATCGCGCGGGGCTGCGCTGCGGCCGGGTGGGCCGAGCCGATCTGGCACGAGACGACGGTCGAAGATCCGGGGGCCGGGCAGGCGAAGCGGTGCATCGAGGAGGGGGCGGACATCGTCTGCCCACTCGGCGGCGACGGCACCGTGCGCCAGGTCGCTTCGGCCCTCGTCGGCACCGAGACGCCGATGGGGCTGCTGCCGGGCGGCACGGCGAACCTGTTGGCCCGCAACCTCGACTTGCCGTTCGACGACCTGGAGCGGTCGCTGGCGGTGGCGGTGGGCGGGCAGAACAAGCGGATCGACGTGGGCTGGCTGCGGGTTGACGACGGGGCGGAGCAGCTCTTCCTCGTGATGGCCGGGATGGGCTTCGACGGGGCGGTCATGGCGCAGACGCCCGAGCAGCTCAAGGCGGTCGTGGGGTCTGCGGCATACACGGTGTCGGGGTTCCGCAACTGGCTGAGCCCGCGGTTCCGGGTGAGCTTCTCGGTCGACGGCGAGCTGCCGATCAGCCGACGCACCCGCTGTGTCGTCGTCGGCAACTGCGGGAAGATCTACGGCAACCTCGTCCTGCTGCCCGAGGCGCGGGTCGACGACGGGATTCTCGACGGGGTGATCATCTCCCCCAAGGGCGTGATCGGCTGGACCAACGTCTTCCTGCGCGTGGTCACCCGGCGGCACAAGGGGCACGAGCAGTTCGACCACCACCACGGCGCAGAGATGACCGTGGTGGCGAGCGAGCCGCAGGACGCCCAGCTCGACGGCGACACTCTCGGGCTGGTGACGAAGATGTCGGCCCGGGTCGAGTCCGAGGCGTTG
>JBPOIZ010000019.1:0-50219 GCA_052034115.1 Actinomycetota bacterium | reverse complement strand
CGGGACACCGAGGAGTTCTTCGCCGACGCCCGCTACGGCGAGTTCTGGGTCGGCGCCCGCCCGACACTGGAGGATCTGGAGGCCGAGCTCGACGTGACCGCGCGGCACATCGACGACCTGCGCGACGCCTTGGCCAAGGACGCCGGGGCGATCACCGTCCGGGTGGTGCGGGACGCCGACCGGGACGTCGCCGCACTCGTCGACGCCGTGCGCGCCGAGGCCGGCATCGAGGTCACCGAGGAGGTGGTCGAGGCCGACGACGCCCTGGCGGCATACCTGTCGATCCTGCGCATGACCAAGGACGAGTACGAGATCGACCAGATGCGGGCCGCCATCGCTGCGACACAGGTGGGTTTCGAGGCGGTCATCGCCGACCTCGGGGCAGCCGTCGAGCGCGGCCGAGGGGAGCGGTGGCTCGAAGGCCTGTTCGGGCTGCACGCGCGCCACCGAGGCAACGGCGTCGGCTACGACTCGATCTGTGCAGCTGGCGACCATGCGAATACCCTCCACTGGATCAAGAACACCGGTGACGTCGCGGGTGGAGACCTCGTGCTCATCGACGCCGGGGTCGAGGTGGACAGCCTCTACACCGCCGACATCACCCGCACCCTGCCCGTCGACGGCACCTTCACGCGCGCCCAGCGGGAGATCTACGACGCGGTGTATGCCGCACAGCAGGCGGGCATGGACGCGATCCGGCCGGGCGCGAGGTTCTCCGACGTCCACGGGGCGGCGATCCGGGTCATCGCCGAGCACCTGCACGCCTGGGGGTTGCTCCCCGACGGAGTCGATGTCGAGGGCACCCTGGACGCCGACCACGGCCAGCACCACCGCCGGTGGATGGTCCACGGCACCTCGCACCACCTCGGCCTCGATGTCCACGACTGCGCGCTGGCCACCCGCGAGGAGTACATGGACGCCGAACTGCGCCCCGGCATGATCCTCACCGTCGAGCCAGGGCTCTACTTCAAGGCCGACGACCTGCTGGCGCCCGAACGCTTCCGGGGCCAGGGCGTGCGGATCGAGGATGACGTGCTCGTCACCGAGGAGGGCTACGAAAACCTCTCGGCCGGGATGCCGCGCACCAGCGCGGACGTCGAGGCGTGGATCGCCCGGATCCAAGGGCGCTGACCGCCGTGTCGATCCCATCGGTCCCGGTGACCGCCACGCTCACCGTCACCGACAGCGACCCCAGCACTCGCGGCCGCGCCATCGGCTCGGCTCTCGCCGACCCGATCGGCGCCAACGTGGAGCGGTATCTCGGGTATTTCGCTGCTCTGGGCCTGAGCGCGGCGCAGGTCGAGGAGTATGGCGTCGCCGCCCTCGACCCGATCAGCACCTGGGCTCCGGCCCTGGGCGAGGAGGTGCTAGGGATCGCCGAGGGTGCCGGTCTACCACTGTGGCAGGTGGCCGCGCTCAACGCCCGGACCGAGATCATCGCGGTGGCCCGACGGCTCGCGACCGAGGCCGGCGGCGCCGCGGCGACGGTGTCGGAGTGTTCCACCAGCGTCGTCCTCCTCGACCGGCACCCGCCTCGCACCATCCAGACCTGGGACTGGCTCGACACCGTGCGCCCCGACAAGGTCGTCCTGCGGCTGACCGGCGGGCGTCATACCGTGGTGGTCTTCACCGAGGCCGGCATCGTCGGGAAGGTCGGCGTCAACTCGGCCGGCCTGGGCGTGCACCTCAACATGCTCAGTCACGTCACCGACGGAGTCGGGATGGGCGTCCCGGTGCATGTGGTGGCTCGGCACCTGCTCGACGACGCAGCGAGCCTGCGCCGGGCCTTGGTGCTGGCCCACAGCGCCGATGTGAGTGCCAGCACCGTGCTCACCGTCAGTTCGTGGGATGGCCGGCATGGCGGGGCGATGGCGCTGGAGCTGAGCCCGGCCGGCCTGGGCATCATCGAGCCCATGGACGGCCACCTGCCCCACGCCAACCACTTCCTCGACCCGGTGTTGGCGCAGGGCGAGGCGACGACCAACCGCACGGACACCTTCGCCCGTCAGGAGTTCCTCGAGTTGCGGGCGCCCGAGCTCGGCGCCGCCGAGCCCAAGGACCGGGCGGCGGCACTCATCGGGCACACCGATGCACACGTCGCTCCGGTGTGCTCACACCCGAACCCGGCCGACCCCGACACCGACCGCTCGTTCACCCAGGCCACCATCGCCTTGGACCTGGCCGAGCCGGGGGTCCTGTATGCCGACGCCGCCCCGTGCACGCTCACCGCTGCGTCCTGGCGCCGGGTCGGCGCCTCGGGGTAGCACTGCGGCGGCCCGGCGCCTCGCCGTCCTCCTGGTCGGCGGGTGCCGACATGGCCAGGCTCCGCGGGCCTGAGGGTCGCCGAGCCGGCGGGGACACTGAGCCGGTGGGGCTACGGAACCGCCGGCGGCGGGGGTGGGGTCGACCCAAGATCGGTGACCGAGGGCTGCACCGGGGCCGAGGGTGTCCACACCGGTGCCAGGATGCCCCCATCTCGGAGCAGCTGGCGGCCCTGCTCGGCCACCTTGTGCTCGGCGAGCACCTCGTACTTCGTGGCCACCACCTGGCTCACCGAGGTGAAGTCCCGCCGCCCCCCTGCGAGTTTGTAGCCGATGAACGCCCACACGAGCCCGAAGAGCGCGCCATACAACATCGTCGAAAGAATGACCGCGAGCGGCTGGACGTCGGACTCGAAGAGCGAGAAGACCAGGCCGACGAACAGTCCCAACCACAGGCCCGACAGCGCGCCGCCGAGCAGCACCCGCCCGGTGGTCAGCCGCCCGGTGACGCGTTCGAGCTGTTTGAGCTCGGTGCCGACGATGAGGACGTTCTCCACCGGGAACCCGTGATCCGACAGGTAGTCGACGGCCCGTTGGGCGTCGTCGTACTTGTCGAAGGTACCCAGCGACATGGGGTATTCGAGGGCGAGCCCCATCCGGGGCGGCATGCGACGGGACGGCTGCGCGGTCATGCCCCCATTGTCCCTCAGCGCCGCCGACTCCGGCGCCACACCGCCACGGCGGCCGCCACCGCAGCGGCCACAAGAACCAGGACGACGATCCAGGCTCCGGAGGAGGGGTCCGGTTGGGGGGCGGCGTCGAACGGGATGAGGGAGGACTTCATGGCGGGGTTCCTCTCGTAGCGGTCCCCGCGAGAAGGGCGAGGACGACCGGGATCTCCAGATAGACGTGATACGTGGCCAGGGTCGCGTAGACGCCACGACCCTGGGCGTAGTCGGTGACCAACACGACGGCCAGGAGCGCAGCGAGGAGCAGCCCGAAGCCCCAGACCCGGCGCCTGGATGCCCCCGGCCACCGACTCTCGACGGTGCGGTTCGCTGACCCACCCGCCCAGGGCAGGAAGCCGACCCACACGACGTAGTGCATGGTCTGCAGGAAGGCGAAGACGGTGAGCCACCGCGCAGCGACCACCGCCGAGCCGGCCAGGTCGGGCGGGGTCGTCGCCGTCGTCAGCGACGCGCCGTTGGTCAGCGAGGCCACGACGTCGCTGCCGCTGGCAAGCCACGGATCGGCGAACCCCAGGAGGATCACTGCCGGGACCGCGATGACCCAGCAGAGGCTCACCGCGCGAAAGGCCTTGCGTGGCCGGTCGGCGAGCTGCCGTGACCAGTCCCAGAGGACGACGAGTGGGACGACGTTGTGCAGATGGGTGATGAGCACGACGTAGTAGGCGGGGAAGGCCACCGACGCCACGGCCGCTACCACGACCGATCCGAGGACGATGACGCGCTGCGCCCCGCGCAGCCACACCTCTGCGGCCCAGGCGAGCACCCCGTAGGCTGCCAGGATCTCGACGACGATGGACCAGCGCCCGAGCCCCGCCGACAGCGCCCGAGCAGCCACGATGACGGAGATCAGTGCGATGAGCATTCCGACCCCGGTCCCGGCGAGGACCGCGCCGAACCGGCCGACGACATACCTCAGCTCGAGGACGTTGTGGAGGATGCCGAACACGATCAGGCCCACGACAGCGACGGCCAGCGAGGCCCGGATCGCCAGGCCAGCCGCCACCAGCATCGCCAGGGCAAAGGCCGGGGCGGCCCAGGTGGCGACCGACGTTGAAGCGCGCGCCGATGCCGGTGCGGCCGCGACTGCCATCCGGTGACCCCCTTGGAGCTCGCCGCTCTGACCAACTCCGCCCTGACCAGCTACGCCCAGGCGTTGGCGCTCACCCTAGCCCTCGAGGTCCCGATGCTCAGCGCACTGGCGGTGCGCTGGCGATGGGCCCGCTGGCGCGACGCCCTCCTCGGCGCGGTCGCGGCGAACCTGCTCACCCACCCTCTCGCGTATGCCGTTGCGGTCTCGACGAACACCTGGGTCGGCTGGGCGGGAGTCGAGATCGCCGCGGTCGTCGTCGAGTGGGCGCTGCTGAGCAGGTGGTGGCGACCAGACCACACCGTCGACCTGGCGCTGGTCGTGCTTGCGTCGAACCTCGCCTCGGCAGCCGCCGGGCTGCTGGCCTGGTAAGCGCCGTCGCCTTGCGCCCGTGCGCCGAGCGGCAGGGCCCTGGCCCCAACGAGGGGAATCGGAAGAGTCAGCCCTTGAGTTTGAAATCCTCCAGGAGCCGCCGGCCGATGATCATCTTCTGGATCTCGGCGGTGCCCTCCCCGATGAGTAGCATGGGGGCCTCGCGGTAGAGCCGCTCGATCTCGTACTCCTTCGAATACCCATAACCGCCGTGGATGCGGAACGACTGCTCGACGACGTCGGCGCAGTTCTCGGCGGCGAGGTACTTCGCCATACCGGCTTCGAGGTCGTTGCGGGCGCCGGCATCCTTGAGCCGAGCCGCCTTGACCATCATCTGGTGGCTGGCCTCGACCTTGGTGGCCATGTCGGCGAGGCGGAAGAGGATGCCCTGGTGCTCGGCGATCTTCTTGCCGAAGGTCTCCCGCTGTTGGGCGTAGGCAATGCCCAGCTCGAAGGCACGCATCGAGACCCCACAGGCCCGGGCGGCGACATTGACCCGGCCGACCTCGACGCCGTCCATCATCTGGTAGAAGCCCTTGCCCGGCACGCCGCCGAGAATCTGCGCGGTGGTCGTGCGGTGGCCCTCCAACACCAGCTCGGTGGTGTCGACCCCCTTGTAGCCCATCTTTTCGATCTTGCCCGGGACGGTCACGCCCTGAGCCGTCTGGCCGAAGCCGGACTCCTTGTCGATAAGGAAGGTGGTCATGTTCCGGTAGACGCTGCTCTCGCCGAGGTCGGTCTTGACCAGGACCGCGACGAGGTTGCTCGTGCCACCGTTGGTCAGCCACATCTTCTGGCCGTCGATGACCCAGTTCTCCGAGTCACCCTCGCGAACTGCCTTGGTGCGGATCGCCGCCACGTCCGAGCCCAGCCCCGGCTCGGACATCGAGAACGCGCCGCGGATCTCCCCGGTCGCCATCTTCGGCAGGTAGTGCTGCTTCTGCTCCTCGGTGCCGTGCTGGATGAGCATGTAGGCCACGATGAAGTGGGTGTTGATGATGCCCGAGACGCTCATCCAGCCGCGGGCGATCTCCTCCACGGTGAGGGCGTAGGTGAGCAGCGACTCACCGAGCCCGCCGTACTCCTCGGGGATCATCAGGCCGAAGATCCCCATCTCCTTCATGCCCTCGACGATCTCGGCCGGGTACTCGTCCTGGTGCTCCAGCTCGGTCGCAACCGGAATGATCTGCTCGTCGACGAACTGCCGGACCAGAGCGAGCAGCTCCACCTGCGTCTCGGTCAAACCCTCGGTCGTCTGCAGCCGTCCCATGGAGCACTCACCTTCGTCATTCGTGGGGTTCGTCGTCACTTGTGAGTATGCCGAGTGGGCCATGGCCCCGGCACGGCGACCCCCTGTGACGCCTCACACCCCCGGGTCGGCGTCGGCGTCGGCGTCGGCGTCGGCGTCGGCGTCGGCGTTCGGCATACCGAAGCGGATCGCGTCGACGACGAAGGCATGCGTCACCGCCGGGTCGCCGACGGCCTGGGCCGCACCGCCGAGGATCATGCCCAGCAACTGCCGCGGCGACGGGAAGTCCGGGGGCAACGCCGCGTTGTAGGCCGCATGCGCCTCCAGCGAGTGGACCGCCGCCTCGAAGTGCTCCCCCGACACGTCGACGTAATGGGTGGCGGTCGCCCCACCAGCGACGAGGAAGGCGCGCACTCCACCCCACGGCAGCAGGCCGGCATCGAGCAGGTCACGGTGCAGCCATCGGTTGCCTGCGTCAGCGATCGCGTCGAGGGTGGCCAGCCCGACGGCCCGATGGTCGGCCTGATTGACGAACCCGCTCCCGAACCGTTCGGACCACGTCTGGCCGATGATGACATCGGGTCGATGCCGGCGGATGGCTCCGGCGATGTCCCGGCGCAGCGCGGCGCCATACTCGATCGCACCGTCCGGCCACCCACCGAACTCGACAGCGGTCACGCCGACGCGCCGGGCGCTCTCGCGTTCCTCGGCCTCCCGGACCGGGCCGGCCTGCTCCGGATCCATGGTGTCGATGCCGGCTTCGCCACTGGTCAGCAGGAAGTAGGCCACCTGTGCGCCCTCGCCGACCCATCGGTGCACGGCGGCGGCCGCGCCATACTCGATGTCGTCCGGGTGGGCCACGACGCACAACACCCGTTCGGGGGTGCCCTCGAAGGGAGACATATCGCTCATCGGGGCAGCGTAGCCCTGCCTCGACGCGACCAACCGGCACATATCCCGTTGCCGGAGCACCGGCTCGCCGTGGACACTGGATCGACGACGTGCGTCACCGCACCCGAGCGGAAGGAGGGATGGCATGACCAGCACCGTTGTGGCTGCCGCCTGCGCCTCACCCCTTCTTCTCCAGGAGCACACCTGTGACCTCGCTCGACCGCTCGGCCTCCGAGCACACTGACTTCTCGCTCGACTCTCGACCCGACGCGCCGCCGGAAGGCCAGCGTTGGTCGTCGTGGGACGGCGCAACGCACGGACCCACGCCACGACCCGACTGGGTCATCACCGACCTCGGCGCCGTCGAAGCGGACCTCGGCGTGCTCAAGACCGGCAAGGAGGCCGACGTCCATCTCATCCGGCGGTGGGTCCCCGATGCCGGCGTCGGTATGCCGGTCCGGGACTCGTTCATGGCCGCCAAACGATTCCGCGCCAAGGAACACCGCCTGTTCCACCGCGATGCAGGCTACGTCGAAGGACGCCGGGTCCGCCGGTCCCGGGAGATGCGAGCCATGGCGACCCGGACCGCCTTCGGCAAGGACCTCATCGGTGCCCAGTGGGCCTGGGCCGAGTTCGGCGCACTGGGCCGGATGTGGGAGCTCGACCTGCCGGTCCCCTACCCCGTACAGATCACCGACACCGAGATGCTCATGGAGTTCATCGGCACGTCGGAGGGTTATGGGGCGCCCCGGCTCGCCCAGACCCGACCGCCGTCGGACCTGCTCCCCGAACTCTTCGACCAACTGCGCCGGGCCATGCTCCGGCTCGCGGAGGAGGGCTGGGCGCACGGCGACCTGTCGCCCTACAACGTCCTGCTCGCCGCTGACCGCATCGTCATCATCGACTGGCCGCAGATCGTCGACGTTATCGGCAACCCGCATGGCCAGGACTTCCTCCACCGCGACGCGCAGAACATCGCCGGGTGGTTCACCCGTCGTGGGTATGCCGTCGACGCCGACGAGTTCTTCGGCGAGCTCATGGCCGCCGCGGTGTCCCGGTGGTGACCGGCGTCAGCTGACCGCGGCCCTGATCGCCTCGTCCATCGCCAGCACCTTGCGGGCGGTGTCGACGTGGAGGTTCTCGATCATCTTGCCCTTGTAGGTCGCCACGCCCTTCTTCTGTGCCAGCGCCTCCTCGAACGCTGCGATCATCCCGCGGGCGTCCTCGACGTCGGCCTCGCTCGGCGCGAACGCCTCGTTGCACGCCTGGACCTGTCCGGGGTGGATGAGCGTCTTGCCGTCGAAACCGTAGTCGCGCCCCTGGCGGCACTCGGCGGCGAAGCCCTCGGCGTCCTGGACGTCGTTGAACACGCCGTCGACGATGGAAACCCCCGCGGCGCGGGCGGCCAGCACGGACATCTGGAGGGCGGTCGCGATGTTGCCGCGGCCGGGGATGTGCCGGGCCCCGAGCTCCTTGACCAGGTCGTTGGTGCCCATGACGAGCACCGCCAGCCGCGAGGAGCCAGAGGCGATCCGGTCGACCTCGAGGATGGCCTCCGGGGTCTCCACCATCGCCCACAGCTTGGTGCGCTTCGGCGCCTTGAACCGCTCCAGGCAGCGCACCAGGTCGTGCACGGCCTTGCGGGAGTTGACCTTCGGCACGACGATCCCGTCCGGCGCCGCCGCACAGGCCGCCATCAGGTCGGCCCAGTGCCACTCGGTGCCGACGGCGTTGATCCGGATGGTCAGCTCACGCCGGCCGTATTCTCCGGAGCGCACCGCGGCGCACGCGGCGACCCGGGCCTGCTCCTTCGCGTCCGGAGCGACGGAGTCCTCCAGGTCGAGGATGAGGGCGTCGCACGGGATGGTCTTGGCCTTCTCCAACGCCCTCTCGTTCGCCGCGGGCATGTAGAGCACCGACCGGCGCGGACGGTATGCCGCTGTCATTCCTTCGTTCCTCCTGTCGTGCCGGCGTCGGCGTATGCCGCGGCTAGCTCGGGGTCGAGCGTTGCGAGCTGTTCGGCCAGGGCGAGCAGCACCTGGCACTGCTTGAGGCTGGCGTCGTCCTCCATCTTTCCGCCAAGCATGACCGCGCCGGTGCCGTCACCCATGGCCTCGACGACCCGCCGGGCGTGGGCGACGTCGGCCGGGTCGGGGCTGAACACCTTCTTGGCGATCCCGACCTGCACCGGGTGCAGGCTCCAGGCCCCGACGCACCCGAGCAGGTAGGCGTTGCGGAACTGGTCCTCGCAGGCCACGACGTCCTTGATGTCCCCGAACGGCCCGTAGAAGGGCAGGAGGCCGTTCATCGCGCACGCGTCGACCATCCGGGCAATGGTGTAGTGCCACAAATCCTGCTGGTAGGCCGCCCGCGGTGCGCTGATCCCGTCCGGATCGGCCGGGTCGGGGTCCTGGCGCACGAGGTAGCCGGGGTGGCCGCCGCCGACCCGCGTGGTCTTCATCCGCCGGGAGGCCGCCAGGTCCGCCGGGCCGAGCGAGAGCCCCTGCATGCGTGGTGACGCGGCACAGATCTCTTCGACGTTGGCCACGCCGCGGGCGGTCTCGAGGATGGCGTGCACGAGGATCGGCCGGTCGAGACCGGCCTTGGCCTCCAACTGGGCAAGCAGACGGTCGACATAGTGGATGTCCTCGGCGCCTTCGACCTTGGGGATCATGACGACGTCGAGCCGGTGGCCGATGGCGGGCACGAGCGTGCTGATGTCGTCGAGGAACCATGGCGAGTCGAGGGCGTTGAGGCGGGTCCACAGTTGCGTCGTGGTCCCGAAGTCGACGTCCTGACCGATCCGAAGCAGACCCTCCCGCGCGGCCAGCTTGTTCTCGGCTTTGACCCCGTCCTCGAGGTTGCCCAGGAGGATGTCGACGGTGCCGACCAAGTCGGGCACCTTGGCGGCCATCCTCGCGTTGCTCGGGTCGAAGAAGTGGATGACCCGGCTCGGGCGGACCGGGATCTCGCGCAGCGGCTGCGGAGCCCCCATCGCCAACGGACGGAAGAAGTCCTTCGCACTGCGCATGACGCCTCCTCATGACGTTCGCCGCCGCTCGGCACGCTAGCAGCGGCCATCGGAGCCAACCTATGCCGGAAGACCCAGGACCTATGACGGAAGGCCTATGACCCCCCTCACCCCCTGCGGGCTACCCTGGGCAGGTGACCGACATCGCTCCCGAGGTCCCCGCCGCCCCTGCCGCTGCGACCGCCCCTGCAACGGCACCAGAGCCGCCGGCTGACAACCCGGCCGCCCTGCTCGCCGAGGCCATGAACAAGTCCGGCCTGCTCTGGATCGATGTCCCTGGGGACCGCGCGTGGCCGGCCTGGTATGCGTGGACCGGCGAGACGGCCTATGTCCTCAACGGCCCGGGCGAGCAGCACCTGCCGCATCTGCCGGCATCGGTCGAGCTCGTCACGAAGAGCAAGGACACCGGCGGTCGGCTGCTGCGGGTCCGCGCCCAGGTCGAGGTGCTCACCGCCGCCTCGGCGGAGTATGACGCGGCGGTCCAGGCGCTGGCGGCCAAGCGTCTGAACAGCCGCCCGGACGCCGAACGCGAATGGCGCGAGTCGTGCACCATCACCGCGCTGCGGCCCGAGGCCACCCCGATCGAAGGCCCCGGGGCATATTCGAGTGACCCGGGCCTGCGCGAGGCGCCGAAGAACGATGCGACGACCACCAAGGACTGGAAGCCGTTCCACATCAAGGGCCGCGCCAACTCGATCCGCGCCCGTCGGCAGCGGCGCCAGCGCGGCCAGGGCTGACCGGTCGCGCACCTCGCGCCACACCGCGGCTCGGCACACCGAGGGGACCCCCTGAGCGGGCCGAAGCACCGAAGCCCCACGCACCGGGGGCGAAGCATCACCTCATCGGCGGCCGACATACGATGGCTGCTATGTCCCACCCCACCCGCGAGGCGCTGCTCGCTGCCCTGGCCACCGTCAACGACCCGGAAATCCGCAAGCCCATCACCGAGTTGGGCATGGTCGACGACGTCACCGTCGACGACGCCGGCCGAGTCACCGCTCGGATCCTGCTGACCGTCGCCTCCTGTCCGCTCAAGGACACCCTCTCGGTCGACAGCCGGGCAGCTCTCGCCGCGGTTCCTGGGGTCACCGAGGTGTCCATCGACCTCGGGGTGATGTCGGACGAGCAGCGCGGGGCGCTGCGCCAGCAACTGCGTGGTGGGGTCGCCGAGCGGGAGATCCCCTTCGCCAAGCCCGGCTCCTTGACCCGGGTCTACGCCGTGGCCTCCGGCAAGGGCGGCGTCGGCAAGTCCTCGGTCACCACCAACCTGGCCGCCGCCATGGCCGCCCAAGGGCTGCGGGTCGGAGTCCTGGACGCCGACGTCTACGGCTTCTCGGTGCCGCGGATGCTAGGTGTCGAGCACCCACCCACGCAGGTCGACGACATGATCCTGCCCCCGGTCGCGCACGATGTGAAGGTCATCTCCATCGGCATGTTCGTCCCGGGCAACCAACCGGTCGTATGGCGTGGACCCATGCTGCACCGGGCGTTGCAGCAGTTCCTCTCCGACGTGTTCTGGGGCGATCTGGACGTCTTGCTCCTCGACCTGCCGCCGGGCACCGGTGACATGGCCCTGTCGATGGCCCAGTTGCTGCCCAACGCCGAGATCCTCGTCGTCACCACCCCGCAGGCCGCGGCCGCCGAGGTCGCCGAGCGGGCCGGGGCCATCGCCGTGCAGACCAAGCAGCGCGTGGTCGGTGTCGTGGAGAACATGTCCTGGCTCGAACTGCCCGACGGCAGCCGCCACGAGCTCTTCGGCTCCGGTGGCGGTCAGTCGGTGGCGGAGTCCCTGACGCGCACCATCGGCGCTGCGGTGCCGCTGCTGGGCCAGATCCCCTTGGACAGCCGGCTACGAGAGGGCGCCGATGCCGGCACCCCGGTGACCATCGCCGACCCGGGCTCGCCCGCCGCGACTGCCCTGCGCAACATCGCAGCACAACTCGCCGGTCGGGCCCGCGGCCTGTCGGGGCGCTCCCTGGGGATCACCCCGACCGGCCGCTGACCTGGACGTTCCGGCTGACCTCAGGCGCGCCGGTAGCAGCCGACGAACCGTCCGTCGATGTCCCGGTAGAACGGGAACTTCAGGACCGAGGCGGTGATCGGACCGTACGCGCCGTCCGGGGATACGCCCTCGACGCCCTGCGCGTACTTCAGGGCACTGCGGGTCAAGGGCCCGAAACGGCCGTCGACCGCAAGTCCGCGGCCAAAGCACTTGTTGAGCGCTCGCTGAAGCGAGCGGACCCCGTCGCCGGTGTTGTTGACCACCAGGGAGCAGCTGAACGTCCCGCCGCCGAAGGGGGCGTCGGCGAGCCAGGCGCCGGACTGCCGGTAGAGAATGTTGAACGTCACACAGGTGGGCGCCGCCAACGCCGGTGGCGCCGCGACCAGCGAGGCCGCCGCCGCTCCAACCGTCACGAGACCAGCTGCCAGTGTCCGCAGTCGTGCCATGGGCTCTCCCCTATCCCTGACCGCCTCGCCACCTGGTGCAGCGAAGACCGGTGCGCCAAGGCGCGGTCTCGACAATTGGCGGGGGCCGCAGAGGTCGCATCCCGACGCGGATGGCGCCGCGACCATTGCGCACTCAGGTGGCTTCGTCGTCCCACGGGGTGGGTCTCGACCGGTCGTGCTCAGCCGGCGTCGGCATACCGGCGGGATCGACACGGTCGGCAGGGGCGGCCACCGACCACCCGTCGGTGCGGCCCGGGTCGGTAGCCGACCCGGAACCGGCCGTCGGGGAGGCAACGTCCGTAGGCCCACCCGTGGAGACCGGCTTGCCCGGCTCGGCCGGGTCGGCCGGAGCGGTCAGCGCCTCGCGCACGATGCGACGCGGGTCGTACTGGCGAGGGTCGTAGGCGGCCCAGTCCACGTCGTCGAAGTCCGGCCCGAGTTGCTCCTTCAGCTGCGCCCGCGCACCGTCGGCCAGGGCCCGGCCCCGGCGCACGAGTCGCCCCAGTTTGGCGGCATACTCCGGCAGTCGCTCGGGGCCGAGGATGAAGACCGCAAGCACGGCAAGGACGATGATCTCCCAGCCGTTGATGTCGATCGGTCCCATACCTTGTCCCTCGTGCCGCGGTGCTCCGTGGTCAGCCGCCAGCGCTGACGAGGGTCATTGTGACAGTCTGCTCGGCGCCGTCGCGTCGCAGCACCAGCTCGACGGTATCGCCGACGTCCATAGCCCGGATCGCCACGACGAGCTCGTCCGGGGTGGAGACGACCCGACCTTCGAAGCGCAAGATGACGTCACCGGGCTGGACACCGGCCAGATCTGCGGGCCCGCCGGCAGTGACCGCGGTGCTGCTGCTGGCGATGCGCACACCCTCGCCGTCATACGCAGTGTCCAGACTGACGCCGATGATGGGGTGCGTCGCCGTGCCGTCGGAGATGAGCTGCTGCGCGGTCGTGTGTGCCTTGTCGGAGGGTATGGCGAACCCCAGCCCGATGCTCCCGCCGGTGCCCCCGTCGCTTCCCGGGATTCGGGCGATGGCCGAGTTGACGCCGATGACATGGCCGGACATGTCGAGCAGCGGTCCGCCGCTGTTGCCCGGGTTGATCGCGGCGTCGGTCTGGATGGCGCTGATGAAGCTCTGCTCCGTCCCGTCGCCGGCGGTGACCGGGCGGCCCAGGGCCGAGACGATGCCCGTCGTCACGGTCGCCTCGAGACCCAGCGGCGCACCCACGGCGATGACACCGTCCCCGACCACGACGTCGGCGGATCGGCCGAAGAGCAACGGTGCGAGCCCAGCAGCATCCGACACCTTGACGACGGCCAGGTCGTAGGACACATCCCGCCCGACGACCGTGGCCGGCTGCTGGGACCCGTCCGAGAACTGGATGGTGATCGCTCCGGAGCTGCCCACTGACGACACGACGTGGTTGTTGGTCAGGATGTGGCCGGAGGTGTCGATGACGAAACCAGAGCCGGTGCCCTCACCTTGCACGTCCTTGACGCGGATCGTCACCACGCTGGGCAGTGCGGTCGCCGCGATCTGGGCGACGCTGCCCGTCGGACGATCCGTCGACCCGGACACCTGAGTCGGCAGACCCGAGCCCCCGGGGATCACCGAACCGGTCGCAGCCGGCGACGTGGTGCCAGGTGCAGCGGCCCGGCTGTTCGACATGAACGTCGCGCCCGCGACGCCTCCAGCGGCCCCGGACAAGGCGATGATCCCCACCAGGGCGGCGGCTCGTCGCAGCCCACCCCGACGTCGCGGCCGTTCTGGGGCTACCGGTACGCCTGGGTGATGGACCGCCTCGACGGGGACGGCCCCCCAGGGGGTGGCGGGGGGCGGCAAGGGCACCGCAGCACCGGTCGGCGGAGGCGCGATCGGCACGGACTCGGTGGGTAGCGGCAGGGCCACCGTCGGCGAGCTCTGCGCCGGCGCCGGCTCCCCCGCGGGGACCTCCGGCGACATTGGACCCGCCGGGAGCGATGGCGGTCCGGGCGGTGACGGCGGCGGCCAGCTCGCGGCCCAACTCACACCCAGATCCTCGGTGGGCGCGTCCGGTTCGTGTGGCCAACCGCGATCCGGCTCGCCCGGGCCGTCTGGCGCCGGGGTCTGGTCAGGCATCGTCATGGGGTCGATTCTGCCCAATGCCGAGCGGTCCGGACGGTCAGCCTCGCCTCGGCGCCCTGGAACATCGACACCGACAAACCGGTGCCGAAGGTCGTGGTGCCGGCCGGCGACGGGATCCGCAGGGGTGTGGGGGTCGCCGACGGGGCGACCGTCGCCAGGCTCCAGGCGGCTGCTGCAGTGGCCCCGGCCGCGACGGTGGCCAGGAACGCGGCGCGGCGCGGCGAGTGGTGCTGCGCGGGCGCGCTGGGTGCCACTGTCGCCAGGCGCATCATCGGCATAGGAGGCAGCCCGCGCGGAGTCGTCGGCACAGTCGCCAGGCCCGGGGCCGGCCCGTCAGCGGGGGTTTCGGGCGCCGTCGAGCACAAGCCAAGAAGCAAGGACTCCAGACCCGCACTCACCTGGGGCGTGCTGCCCTTGCGTAGCGAGCTGACCAACTGGCGCTCCCGCTGGACCGCGTCGAAGCACACCATGCACGCGACGAGGTGGCGGTCGAAGCCCATCAGGGTGCGTTCGTCCAGGGCGCCGTCGACATACGCCCTGACATTCGCACCGAGATGGGGGGTTCGCTTCATCGGGTGCCCGGCACCACCCGACCAGGAAGGGGCAGCCGGACCCGCCGACCGGCCGGGCGGGGGCTCGCTTCTGGCGCGCGGTGGGCCAGCGACTCGCGCAGCTGGGCGCGGCCCCGGTGGATCCGGGACCGAACGGTGCCGAGTTTGATCCCGAGCGTGGCGGCGATCTCCTCGTAGGACAGCCCCTCGATGTCGCACAGGACGACGGCGGCGCGGAACTCCGGCGACAGCGCGTCCAGGGCCCGTTGGACGTCATCGTCGAAGTGGGTTTCGTCGTATCGGGCTTCGGGGCCGGGCTCCCGGCTGGCCAGCCGGTTGGCGGCGTCCTCGGGCAGGTAGTCCATCCGGATCCGCTGCTTGCGGCGCATCCGATCGAGGAAGACGTTGGTCGTGATGCGGTGCAGCCAACCCTCGAACGATCCGGGGGTGTACGAGTCGAGCGACCGGAAGACCCTCAGGAACACGTCATGGGTGAGGTCCTCGGCATCGTGCGGGTTGCCGGTCAGTCGGTAGGCCAACCGGTAGACGCGCGGCGAGTGCTCGCGAACGACCTCCTCCCACGTGGGCGGGGTCCAAGCGGTCCCCGACTCGACGGGGACGGCGGTGATGGTCACGGGACTGCCTCTCGAACGGCTCGGTCGATGACTAGGACGCATCGAGTGTCCCGATCGTTCCCGGGGGCCCTGGGAGAAGCCTGAGAACAACCTGCGGATCAGCCACGACTGCGGGCCGGTCTTCGGATCATCGATCACCGCGCTGGTGCGCCCTGGCGCGGCACCGACGCCCCGGCGCGCCACGGGCAGTATCGTGGCGCCATGAGCGGAGCGCGATTGGCCAGTTGGGCCTATGCGGAGGACTTCGTCACCGCGGACGACCTGCTCGACGACGCCCGCCGGGCAGGAGAGCGGCTCGGCGCGACGCCCATCGGGTCAGGGACAGGTCCGGTCCTGAGCCTGCTGGCCGCAGCCATCGGGGCCGCCGCCGTGGTCGAAATCGGCACCGGAGCGGGTGTCTCCGGCCTGTGGCTGCTGCGCGGCATGCCGGATGACGGAATCCTGACCACGATCGACGCCTCCGCGGAGCACCAGCGCGCCGCCAAGGCCAGCTACGCGGCGGCCGGCGTGGCGCACCAACGCACGCGCGTTATCACCGGCCGGGCGCTGGACGTCCTGCCGCGGATGACCGACGCGGCATACGACCTGGTCTTCATCGACGGCGACAAGGCGGAGTACCCCGGGTATGTCGAGCAGGCGACGAGGCTGCTGCGTGTCGGCGGCACGATGGTGATCGACAACATGCTCTGGCACGACAAGGTGGCCGATCCCGCCGCTCGGGATGAGACGACACGCATGCTGCGCGACCTGGGCAAGGCGTTGCGCGACGACGAACGGTTCGTGACGACGCTGCTGCCCGTCGGTGACGGGCTGCTCGTCGCGGTCAAACGCTGACCTCGACCCCCCTGACTCTGGGTCAACCGCTGACGGCTGACTCACCGAACGACTCGAGGTAGCGCAGCAAGAGGCGGGCGCCATACCCCGTCGGACCGTCTTGGACGAGCCCTGCGTCGCGGTCGGATCGACCGGGGCCGGCGATGTCGAGGTGCGCCCAACGGCGTCCACCGATGAACTCCCGGAGGAACAGCGCCGCGACGATCGAGCCGCCCTGGCCCACCTTGGCGGTGGCGATGTGGTTGAGGTCGGCGACCGGGGAGTCGAGCCACGCCCGATACTCCTCGACCAGTGGGAACGGCCACATCGGCTCTCCGGCAGCCTCGCCGGCGGCGATCAGGGCGTCGCGCAGCCCCTCGTCGGTGGAGAACAGCGGACCCATCGCCCGGCCCAGCGCGATCGTTGCGGCCCCGGTGAGGGTGGCGATGTCGATGACCACATCCGGGTCGAGGCGGGCGTCGGCATACGCGAGCGCGTCGGCGAGCACGATGCGCCCCTCGGCGTCGGTGTTGCCGATCTCGACGGTGGTCCCTCCGTACTGGGTGACGACGTCACCTGGCCGGTATGCGGTCCCGCTGATGGCGTTCTCGGCGATGGCCAGCAGACCCGTGACCCGAACCGGCACGGCGAGCTCCCGGCAGGCGGCCAGGACACCGAGCACCACCGCGGCACCACTCATGTCCGTCTTCATGGTCAGCATGCCGACGGCCGGCTTGACGTCGAGTCCGCCGCTGTCGAAGGTGATCCCCTTGCCCACCAGCACGATGTGCGGCACCGAGGCTGCGCGTCGGCGTGCCGGCGGGTCGGCCACCGGTGCCGGGTCGTAGCCCAGCTCGACGAACCGCGGAGGGGTGGCGCTGCCGCCGCCGACGGCAAGCAGGCCGCCGAAGCCCTCCTTCTTCAGCGCCGCCTCGGTCCGCACCCGAACGTCGAGCCCTGCTCGCCGGCCGATGGTCCGGGCCTGCGCGGCGAGCCATGCCGGGGACTTGATGTTGGACGGGACGGCGGCCAGATGCCTGGCCACGCAGGTCGCAGTGGCGTGCGCAACTGCCGCCGCCACCGCCCGTGGGTCCTGCCCCACGACAACGACGCGCCGCACGGCGCGGCTGCGCTTGCGGGCCGCCCACGTGGGGCCGGTGAAGCCGCCGAGCAGGATGCCCTCGACGAGGGCCCGGATGTGGTGCTCGGCAACCGGGGGCAGGGCCACGACGAGGAGCTCCCGGTCGCGCGCCGCACGCCCCAGCTCGGCACCGGCAGTGCGCAGGTCCGCCGGGCGCGCAGGCCCGACCGGGAGGAGGGCCGCTCGCCGCGCGAGGGTCCGATCCGGCGGGAGCGGGATGACGGTGCAGGTCCCCGACCCGGTCGGCGGCTCGAACATGGCGAGCAGCCCGCGTGCGTCCACCCCCAGGTCGTCCAGCGGCTCCAGATGATCGGGGTCGACCGCCAGGAGCACCTGGTCGGGGGCAGCCCCACCGGGGTCCACCTCCGCGAAACTGGGCACGCAGGCGACGACCGGGACATCGAGCTCAGGCACATCGGCGGGCATCAGACCTCGTTCCTCGACAGGGCAGGTGGACGCAGTGCTACGGGCATGGGGATGCCCCGGTCGCCACAACGGCCGGGGCATCTGTCCATGGTGTCGGCTCCCTCAGGAGACGCCCTCGCAACCGGCGATGGCGTCGCGCAGCGCGGCGGCTTCGTCAGGTGTCATCTCGACGACCAAGCGGCCACCGCCTTCCAGCGGCATGCGCAGGACGATGCCGCGCCCCTCCTTGGTGACTTCGAGGGGACCGTCACCGGTCCGTGGCTTCATGGCCGCCATGCGTCTCCCCTTTCTGGAGTCCGTTCCACGTCTCGCAAGCCCTGCGTTCCGGGGTTGCGGGGGGAACGGTCGACCCATTATCCCCGCTCCCGCGGCTGTTGTGAAAACGGACACCCTCCCCCGGGCCGGGAGCGGCCCTTGAGCAGGGCAGGATGGGACCCGAATCGCGGGAAACACCGTCGTCATACCGAGGAGCACAGATGTCCGACTCGTCCCCCACTGCCCCCGTTACCTGCGCCGTCGAGTCAGGGGTGGCAACGGTGACCTTCGCGCGCCCGGACGCGATGAATGCGCTGGACACCCCGACCAAGACGACGCTGTTGGACATCCTGCGCGACGTGGCCTCGGACGAGGCGGTGCGCTGCGTCGTCCTCACCGGAACCGGACGGGCCTTCTGCGTGGGTCAGGACCTGCGAGAGCACATCCAGTTGCTCACCGCCCAGGACGAGTCGCTGTGGCACACCGTCCCGGACCACTACAACCCGATCGTCGAGCTCATCGCGACGATGAACAAGCCGGTGATCGCGGCCCTGAACGGCGTCGCGGCCGGAGCCGGTGCGGCGTTCGCCTTCGCGGCCGATCTGCGGATCGCGGCCGATACCGCCGGCCTCAACCTGGCCTTCTCGGCGATCGCGCTCTCGTGTGACTCCGGGTCGTCATGGACCCTGCCGAGGCTCGTCGGAACAGCCAAGGCGAAGGAGCTGCTCCTCATGCCACGTACCCTCAGCGCTGCCGAGGCGCTGGAGCTGGGGTTGTTCACGCAGGTCGTCCCTGCGCAGGATCTGACCGCAACGGTGGGCCAGATCGCGGCACACCTGGCCGCCGGACCCACCCTGGCGTATGGGTCGATCCGCCGCGCCGTGGCCTTCGGCGCCGGGGTGCCGCTGGTCGATGCCTTGGCCCGGGAGGCCGAATACATGTCGACGACGGGGGCGAGCGCTGACCACCAGGCTGCGGTGGCCGCCTTCCTCGCCAAGGAGAAGCCCGTCTTCACCGGCCGCTGAGCCGTCCTACGGCGGCCAGTCGGTCGGCGGGACGAACCGCCAGAGGCCGTCGGTCCAGAAGTACTGCCCGATGACGCACGCGGCGGTGATGAGCACGGTCGCCACCAGGCTGCCCAGCCTGGGCCAACGCCACTGGTTCGGCCGTGGCGGGCCGAGGTCGGTGTTGGCCGACCCGCCGCCAACCCCGATGGCCACCGCGGCCAGCGGAAACATCGGCAGCAGGTATCGGACCAGGCTCGTGCCCGGGTCGAGAACGGCGAGCAGGTATGCCGGGTAGGCCAAGGCCCAGGCGCGGGCCACCGCGCCGAGCCCGGCCGCCCACGGCCCGGCCACCATCGCCACGACGAGCAGGATGGACCCGGCCAGCAGCCACGGGCCGGCATCCCCGAAGAAGTAGTGGGAGTTGTCGAGCCAGGGCAGCACCGGCACGATCTGACCACTGCCCCGCCAGGCCGACATGGTGTCCGGGTACGCGGTCGGTGAGCCGGTGACCAGCGCGGCCGTGGCCGGCCAGATCAGCCCGGCGAGGCCGCAAGCGGCGACCATCGCCAGCATGGCCAGCGCCTCGGGGCGCTGCGGACGCGACGCCCGCCACCCGACGACCACAGCCACGACCGCGACCGCGGCCAACGGCACGGCGATCGGGCGGGTGATCCCCAGGACCAGGGCCAGTGCTCCAGCGGTGGCCCACCGTCGGGAGTCCGCCGCGAGGAGGAAGCCGGCCAGCAGCGCCATGGCCATCGACTCGGTGTAGGCGACCTGGAAGATCGGTGCAGCCGGAGCGCTCGCGTAGACGACCACGGTGAGCAAGGCCGCCGCAGGACCGAGCCGACGCCGCAAGAACAGCCCGAGGAGCACCGCGGCCACGGCGCCCAGGACCAGCGAGAGGGTGGCCGACACCACGACCGGATCGGCGCGGGTCAGGATCACCAGACCCTTCACGGTGAACGGATACAGGGGGTAGAAAGCCCACGGGTTCTGCTGGACGTGCCCGTCGTCCCCGATGGGCACGGATCGCGGGTAACCTTCGCTGGCGATGCGCTGATACCACTGGGCATCCCACTGCTGGGTGAAGCTGAGGTAGGTCACCGACGGACCGGTCCACCCGGTCGGCTCCTGGTAGGGCGCGACGAGCACCAGGACGACAGCGCTGATGGCACGACATACGGCGTAGGCCACCAGCACCGCCACGGCGAAGCCCAGGGTAGGGCGGGACCGCCGCACCGTCGTCATACCTCGCCCCGGTGGCATCCGATCACATGGTCGTCGACGATGCCGCAAGCCTGCATCGCGGCATACACGGTGGTCGGGCCGAGGAAGGCGAACCCGGAACGTTTGAGCGCTGCGGCGAGAGCGGTGGATTCCGGACTCGTGGCCGGGATCTGCGACAACGACCGGGGCCGCCGATGGTCGGCCGGGCGATGCGACCAGACCAGAGCATCAAGGCCCCCGTGGCCGCGCAGGTCCACGGTGGCCCGGGCGTTCGTCACTGCCGCGCGGATCTTCGCCCGGTTCCGGACGATGCCGGCATCGCCCATCAGTCGATCCTCGTCAGCCGCGTCGAAGGCAGCGACCTGCTCGGGGTCGAAGGCGGCGAAGGCGGCCCTGAATGCGGCGCGCTTGCGCAGGATGGTCAACCAGGACAACCCGGACTGGAACGCCTCGAGGGTGAGCCGTTCGAACAGGGCGGTTTCCCCGTGGACCGGCCGGCCCCACTCCTGATCGTGGTACGTCACGTAGTCGGGGGCCGACAACGCCCAGCCGCAGCGCGGCAGCCCATCGGACCCGAGGGTGGCCCCTGGTCGCGGGACATCCATCACCGTGGCGCCAGATGCTTGGTCAGGGCATCGACGGTGCGGCCGAACAGCAGCGAAGTGGCCGGGTCGACGATCGGGCCCAATCGGCGCCCGATGGCTTCTGGCCGGAGCAGGATCTCCTCGGTCCAGGTGACCCGGCTGCTGTTCGGCCCGGACGGGTCGACGCGGACGTCGGCATATCCGCCGAGCAGTCGGCCGACCTTGCGGATGACGAAACGGCCCCCGTCCTCGGGGTGCGCCGGCGGCTCCCACGTCTGGACCTCCATGACGTCGGCGAAGCGGGCCGGGCCGAGGCCTGTCTCGGCCACGAACCGCCAGCCGGGACCGACCGGCCCGTCGCCCAGCCGCATCCGGGTTAGCGGCACGACCCGCCCGTGCGCGGCGAAGTCGACCAGGGCCTCCCAGACCCGACCGGCCGGGGCAGCGACCGAGCGCACGATGTGAACGGCAGCCATGTCAGCGCGGCTCCTCGGCGACCTGGTCAGGGGCCCAGAGCGGGGCCGACGCGTCGGCCTCAGCGGCCGGCTCCGCGGCGATGATCTGGTGCAGCGTGCTCAACTCGGCCTTGAGCCGGTCCAGGACGTCGTCGACCTGCTCCATCCGGTAGCCCCGCAGCGCGACATCGAAGCGCAGGTCCGCGACATCCTCCGCGGTGACCTCCCGGCCCAGCGGTAGGGGCACGTGCGCCAGACCGGAGGTCGGACGACCGAGGCCGCCGTCGACTCGGCCGACGACGAGCCCGACAGTCAAGGCGGCGGCGACCACCGCGCAGCCGACGAAGAACCACATCACCGCTGCATCGTGCCACAGCGAAGCCGGCTCAGGACGGACGGTGGCCGTTGCCGCCGGGGCGCCCCGATGTCGCGATCCGGACCGCTTCCTCCGGGTCGTCGGTGACATGCAGCAGATCGATGTCCTTCGGCGAGATCATGCCGTGATCGGCGACCGTGGAGCGCAGCCAGTCGACCAGCCCGCCCCAGTAGTCGGTGCCGAGCAGGACGATGGGAAAGCGGGTCACCTTATGGGTCTGGACGAGAACGAGCGCCTCGAACAGCTCGTCGAAGGTGCCGAAACCGCCAGGAAGGACGACGAAACCGTGCGCGTACTTGACGAACATCGTCTTGCGGGCGAAGAAGTAGCGGAAGTGGACCGCCACCGTGAGGTAGGGGTTCGACCCTTGCTCGAAGGGCAACTCGATGTTCAGCCCCACGGAGATTCCGCCGGCCTCGAAGGCGCCCTTGTTGGCGGCCTCCATCGCGCCGGGGCCACCACCGGTGATGACGGCATACCCCGCCTCGACGAGACGGCGGCCGACCTGCTCCCCCAGCTGGTAGGCCGGTTGGTCCGGGGTGATCCTGGCCGAGCCGAAGACGCTGATCGCCGGCCCGAGCTCGGCGAGCGCGCTGAAACCCTCGACGAACTCGCTCTGGATCCGCATGACCCGCCACGGGTCGGCGTGCAGCCAGTCCGATCCTTGTGAGTGGTCGAGCAGCCGCTGATCGGTGGTCGTCACCGGGATGTTGCGCCCGCGAAGCACCACGGGGCCCTTGACGTAGCTGCCTTCCGGCGTCAGGTTCACGCTGGTCAGGCTACGTCACCGAGCGCAGCCTCAGCGCAGCCACCGCAACAACGCAGCTTCGGCGAGGCGCAGCTGCGCCACCGGGCACCGCTCGTCGTCGGCATGGGCGCGGCCCGGGTCACCCGGCCCGAAGTTCACCGCGGGCACGCCGAGAGCGGAGAACCGCGCCACGTCGGTCCAGCCCTCCTTCGGACCGACCGGCAGGCCGAGGGCGGCGACGAAGTCACGCGCCGCCGGCAGGTGCAGGCCTGGGCGGGCACCGGCTGCGTTGTCGACGATCTCGACGTCATACCCGTCGAAGACCTCTCGGACGTGCGCCTCGGCCGCGGTGGCGTCGCGGTCCGGGGCGTAGCGGTAGTTCACCTCGACGACGCACCGATCCGGTATGACGTTGCCGGCGATGCCGCCGCGGATACCGACCGCGCTGAGTGCCTCGTGGTAGAGCAGGCCATCGACCTCCACCTCGCGCGCGACGTAGGCGCGGAGGCGGTCCACGATGCCGCCGGCCTCGTGGATGGCGTTCTTGCCGCGCCATGGCCGGGCCGAGTGGGCGGCGACGCCGGTGGCTGTGACGCTGGCCCGCAAGGTGCCCTTGCAGCCTCCCTCGATCCCCCCGTCGGTGGGCTCGAGCAGGACCGCGAAGTCGGCCTCGAGCAGGTCCGGTCGGTTGGCCGCGATGCGCGCCAACCCATTGCGCTCGGACTCGACCTCTTCGCACTCGTAGAAGATGAAGGTCAGGTCCCGGTTGGGGTCGCGCAGCTCGTGGGCGACCCGTAGCTGCACCGCGATGCCGCCCTTCATGTCGACGGTCCCCCGACCGATGAGGACCTCGACGCCGTCCAGGTCGGTCTCGCGGCGGGTCGGGAGGTTCGGCGGAGTGGTCAGCGGCACCGTGTCGAGGTGCCCGGCCAGCACCACGCGTTCCCCGCGTCCCAGCTGGGTGCGGGCGATGACGGTGTCCCCGTCACGGACGACCTCCAGGTGACCCAGCGCCCGCAGCTGCGCCTCCACAGCGTCGGCGAGCGCCGCCTCGGCGCCGCTGACCGACTCGATGTCGCACACCGCGGCGGTCAGCGCCACGACGTCGACGGACAGGTCCAGCGCGGGTGTCTGCGGCATGGTCGTCACCCTACCCAGAGGACCCGGTCACCTAGGCTTGCCGCCATGAGCGGTGTGCGCGGCGCCTGGGCACTGGGCGTGCAGACGGTGGTCCACTCGGGCGTCAGCGCGGGGCAGGTCCTCGACGCGTGGTATCCCGAACCGCACCTCGGGGACGGCTACGACGACCAGCAGGACTTCCCGGACCACCTCCGGGCGCTGTTCCGCGTCGACGAGGCCCGCGGCGTCCGGGTGCACGGGTCGGGGCTGTGGATCGACCTCGACGCTGCCCCGAGCGGCACCGCCGACGCCTACCTGCGTCTGCATCTGCTCTCGCACCGGTTGGTCACCCCGAACTCGATCAACCTGGACGGGATCTTCGCCGTCCTGCCCAACGTCGTGTGGACCAGCCGGGGGCCGTGCGCGGTCGACGGCTTCGAGGCGACCCGAGCGCGGTTGCTCGCGACCGGCCCGGTGACCGTCTACGGCGTCGACAAGTTTCCCCGCATGGTCGACTACGTCGTCCCGTCGGGCGTACGGATCGCCGACGCCGACCGGGTGCGGCTCGGTGCTCACCTGGCCAGCGGGACGACCGTCATGCACGAGGGCTTCGTCAACTTCAATGCCGGCACGCTCGGGGCCTCGATGATCGAGGGGCGCATCAGCCAGGGCGTCGTGGTCGGCGACGGCTCGGACGTCGGCGGCGGCGCTTCGACGATGGGCACGCTGTCCGGCGGCGGGACCGAACGGGTCCGGATCGGGCGGCGCTGCCTGCTCGGCGCCGAGTCCGGCCTAGGGATCGCGCTCGGGGACGACTGCGTTGTCGAGGCCGGCCTCTACCTGACCGCTGGAACCAAAGTGACCCTCCCGGACGCTCGTGTGGTCAAGGCCCGGGACCTCTCCGGGCACGACGGACTGCTCTTCATCCGCAACTCCGTCACCGGAGCGGTGGAGGCCAGGGTCCGTTCGGGGGACGGCATCGCCCTCAACGAGGCCCTGCACGCCAACGACTAGCCGCCAACCGACGAGAAGCAGCCACCCGGCCACGACGAACACGACCCCTTGCCCCCTTCGAGCAGCAGCCGACCAGGACACCCGTGACCGATGCCCCGCCCAAGCGCCGCGCCCGGCGGTTGATCGCCGTCGTGGCGGCGGCCGCCGTGGCCGTGGCGGGCTATGTCACGGTGACGAGGCTCTTGTCGACGGTGGGACCGGCCCTGTGCGAGGCCCGTTCCGGCTCGGTGCGCTTCGCCCTCGACGTGGACCAGACCCAGAACGCCGCCCTCGTCTCAGCCATTGCCGAGAAGCGTGGGCTGCCGGCCCGAGCCGTGACGATCGCCTTGGCCACGGCGCTGCAGGAGTCGAAGCTGCGCAACATCACCCACGGTGATCGCGACTCGATCGGGCTGTTCCAACAACGCCCGAGCCAGGGCTGGGGAAGCGAAGAACAGATCCTCGACCCGACCTACGCGACGAACCGGTTCTTCGACGCGCTGGTGAAGATCCGCGGCTACGAGACCATGGATATCGCGGCGGCCGCGCAACGCGTGCAGCGCAGCGCCTACCCCCGGGCCTACGCCAAACACGAGTCGCTCGCGCGCGTCTTCGCCTCGGCCCTGACGGGGCACTCGCCGGCCGGCCTGGTCTGCCGGCTCGATCCGGCCGGCTCGACCAGCGAGACGGCGCTCGAGGCCATGTCGGCTCAAGACGCCGTGGGGAGCCTCCAGGTCGTCGACCACCTCAGGACCCAGATGGGGATCGATGCCGCGGCCTCGGACGATTCGGACACCGTCACCGCTGTGGCGCAGGACAGCCGGCAAACCTGGGCGGTCGCGGCCTGGGCCGTCGCGCGGGCCGGGCTCTACGACGTCGTCGCAGTGCAGGTCGGCGATCGACGCTGGGTGCGCGGCAAGGGCGACGCCGCCATGTCGTGGTCCGTCGCGACCACGAAGCTCCCCGACGGCCAGGTTGCGATCAGCCTCGCGACGTGATCGGCAGGTAGTCGCGGGTCGCCTCGCCGACGTAGACCTGCCGGGGCCGCCCGATCTTGGTGTCCGGGTCGGAGATCATCTCGCGCCACTGCGCGATCCACCCGGGCAGCCGGCCCAACGCGAAGAGCACGGTGAACATCTTCGTGGGGAACCCCATGGCCTTGTAGATCAGCCCGGTGTAGAAGTCGACGTTCGGGTAGAGCCGCCGCTCGACGAAGTAGTCGTCCGCCAAGGCGATCGCCTCGAGCTCCTGGGCCAGGTGCAGCATCGGGTCGTTGACCCCGAGTTTGGCCAAGATGTCGTCGGCGGTCTGCTTGATGATGGACGCCCGCGGGTCGTAGTTCTTGTAGACCCGGTGGCCGAAACCCATGAGCCGGGACCCGGACTCCTTGTTCTTCACCCGGGTCATGAAGTCCTGCGGGCTCTCCCCGGAGGCCTGCAGGGTGCTCAGCATCTCCAGCACCGCTTGGTTCGCCCCACCGTGCAGCGGGCCGAACAGGGCATTGATCCCGGCGGAGATCGAGGCGAACAGGTTGGCGTGCGACGAACCCACGAGCCGGACCGTCGATGTCGAGCAGTTCTGCTCGTGATCCGCGTGGAGCAGCAGGAGCATGTCGAGGGCGCGCGCTACCACCGGGTCGACCTCGTAGGGCTCCGCGGGGTAGCCGAAGGTCATCCGCAGGAAGTTCTCGGTCAGGCCGAGCGAGTTGTCCGGGTAGAGGAACGGCTGGCCCATTGACTTCTTGTAGGCGTAGGCAGCGATCGTGGGCAACTTGGCCAGGAGCCGGATCGTGGAGTTCTCGACCTGCTCGGGATCGAACGGGTCGAGGCTGTCCTGATAGAAGGTGGACAGCGCCGAGACCGCGGACGACAGCACCGGCATGGGGTGCGCGTCGCGCGGAAACCCCTGGAAGAACGCCTTGAGGTCCTCGTGGAGCAGGGTGTGGTGGCGGATCTTGGCGTCGAAGGCGGACAGTTCGCCGGCCGTGGGCAGCTCGCCGTAGATGAGCAGGTAGCTCGACTCCAGGTATGACGAGTGCTCGGCCAACTGCTCGATGGGGTAGCCCCGGTAGCGCAGGATGCCGAGGTCACCGTCGATGAAGGTGATCGCGCTCTTGCAGGCCGCGGTGTTGACGAACCCCGCGTCATACGTGACCGTGCCGGTCTTGCCGAGCATCGCGGAGATGTTCAGGCCATCGGTGCCCTGCGTCGCCGCCACCCTGGGCAACGTCAGGGTCGTTTCGCCTGCCTGAAGGACTGCGTCGCTGTCCGCAGTGGCCATGGGGAGCCTCCTTGTCGGCGTCTGTGCCGGTATGCGGACGTTACCCCACCTCCCGCGCAGGGCGGCACCAGGGGTCTCACCGGGCAACCACTGTGGCCGACGCCACGTCGGCGCCTCGACAGGGCCTAGGCCAGCCGAGAAACAGCCGCCGCGATCCGCTCATCGGTGGCGGTCAGGGCCACCCGCACGTGACGCTGACCAGCCGTCCCGTAGAAGGCACCCGGAGCGACGAGGATGCCCCGGTCGGCCAGCTCGCCGACGACGGCCCAGCCCTCCCGGGGATCGCCCTCGGGCACCGTGCACCACAGGTACAGGCCGGCCTCGGAGTGCTCGATCCGCAGCCCGTAGGCGGTCAAGGCAGCGCCGAGCGCGGCCCGCCGCGCGCGGTAGACCTCACGCTGGGCACCGACATGGGCGTCGTCCTCCAGTGCCGCCCACAACGCGCGTTGCACGGGGGTCGGCATCATCATGCCGGCGTGCTTGCGGACCTCCAGAAGCCGAGCGACCAGCGCCGGGTCGCCCGCGACGAAGCCGGCCCGGTAGCCGGCCAGGTTCGACTGCTTGGACATCGAGTAGACCGCCAGAAGTCCCTCGTGAGATCCGCCACACACCTGCGGGTGAAGGATGCTCGGCGCGCTGGACAGGCCGGCCCGCTCGCTGGCGGCGCGCCAGTCCAGTTCGGCATAGC
Source organism: Actinomycetota bacterium (assembly GCA_052034115.1). Lineage (GTDB taxonomy): Bacteria > Actinomycetota > Actinomycetes > Actinomycetales > Dermatophilaceae > Lutibacillus. The sequence goes on along the minus strand of JBPOIZ010000019.1, from coordinate 22,704 downwards.
ACTCGTCCGACGCCACGACGACGCCGTGCCGCCTGGCCCAGTCGACAACCTTGCGCAGGTGCTCGATCCCCAGCACCTTCCCCGTGGGGTTGCTCGGGGAGTTGACCCAGAGCAACGCCGGTGCGCTGCTCGTGGTCACCGGGCCGAGGGCCGCCAGCCCATCGACCACGACCGGTTCGGCCCCGGCGATGCGCGCCCCCACGTCATACGTCGGGTACGCCACCGCTGGTATGCCGACCCGATCCCCGGGGCCGAGCCCGAGCACCGTGGGCAACCAGGCGACGAACTCCTTGCTCCCGATCGTCGGTAGCACGCCGTCCGGGCTGACCCCCGGGGCATCTCTGCGGCGCGCGAACCAGCGCGCGATCGCCTCTCGCAGCGCCAGCGGCCCGACGGTCGTGGGGTAGCCGGGGGCGTCGCTCGCCGCACGCAGGGCCTGCTGGACGGCAGGCGGGGTCGGATCGACCGGGGTGCCGACGGACAGGTCAACGATCCCGTCGGGGTGCTGACGGGCCCGCTCGGCATAGGGGACGAGCGTGTCCCAGGGGAAGTCGGGAAGGGCTAGTGGCCTGGCCACGCAGCCCCGCGCTCAGTCCTGGTTCTGGGGTGGCAAGGCCTCGATGAACGCGTGGTCCTTCGGCAGGACGCCCATCTTGGCGGCGCCCCCGGGGCTGCCGAGGTCGTCGAAGAAGTGCACGTTGACGTCGTAGTACTCGGCCCACTGCTCCGGGACGTCGTCCTCGTAGAAGATGGCCTCGGTCGGGCACACCGGCTCGCAGGCACCGCAGTCGACGCACTCGTCCGGGTGGATGTAGAGAGTCCGGGGAGCCTCGTAGATGCAGTCGACCGGACACTCCTCGATGCAGGCCTTGTCCTTGATGTCGACGCACGGTTGGGCGATGACATACGTCATGGCTGACGACTCCTCCGTTGGGTTCATGGACTACGCAGATCTAGTATGCCGAGTCCGGCCACGACGACGCGAGAGGGGTCGAGGTGCGCGAGGTCCTCCGTCTCGGGCGGCGGGTCATGGTCACCCGGGTGTTGGACGGCGCCACGACGAGTGAATGCCTGGGAACAGTCGTCGCCGTCGCGGCCGACTCGATCACGCTCGCCGGTCGGCACGGCGAGCGGATTCGTGTGCCGGTCGACCAGATCGCCACCTTGCACGCTGTGCCTCCCCCGCGCACGGGTCGGGGGCCAGCCCATCTGGCCGTGTCGATCGAGGATCTGGAGCGGGTCTGCCACGACCTGTGGCGGGCCAGCGACGAGGCATCCCTCGGGGAGTGGGTCCTGCGGGCCGAGGGCGGCGTGACGGGCCGGGCGAACTCCGCGCTGGTCGTCGGGGACCCCGGGTGCTCGGCCGACGACGCTCTGGCTGGGGTCCGCGCGTGGTACGGGGCCCGCCGGTTGCAGCCCTACCTTCAGGTGCCCGGGCCGCTCGGCGTCGAGGCCGCCGAGCACCCCATCGGGGCTGCGGCGGTTCAGCAGGGGATGAGCGCCTCGGTGCCGGTTCTCGTCATGACTGCGGCACGGATCGAGGTGCTCGATGTCGGCACAGCGGTCTCGGTCCCGGACGGGGTCCGGCTCGACGTGGCACGAGTGGCCGACGACCGATGGCTCGACGCGTATGTCGGGTCCAAGAACCAGTCTCCGCGGCACGTCGCACACAGTCGAGCGCTGCTGGCCTCTGCGCCCGACCAGGTCTTCGGCACGTATGTCGGACCTGCAGGTGAGGTGCTGGGCATCGGCCGGGTGGCGTTCTCCCCCGGCTGGGCCGGGGTCATGGGGGTCTGGACCGCCCCGCATATGCGCCGCCGCGGATTGGCCAGCTCGCTGATCGGGCGTCTGCTCACGGCCGGCGACACCAGCACTCGAGCGGTTGTCCTTCAGGTGGAATCCACCAACGGCGCCGCCATCGCCGCCTATCGTCGCCTGGGGTTCACGGTGCACCACCAGTACGCCTACCTCCGCGACTCCGCGCCCGCCTCGCGCTGACCGACGCAGAACGCCAGCGCCGTGGTGCACGTCTCGGCGCCCAGACCCGTCCACACGATGTTCACCCAAAGGCCCTTGACACGCCGACGCGCCGTGGTAACGTTATTGAGTTGACGTCGCCAAGTTGAACGGCTAGTCTTACAAAAGTAAACAGAAGGTGAACGTGAGGAAACTCCCGAACACCGGCTGGGACGAGCCGCCGCCAACCGGGCGACGACGAGAGAACCCGAGGGGGGTTTACCAATGCGCAAGTTGCTTCAGGCCTACCGGCACGACTACACCGCCGCTCCGTGCGTCGCGGTCCTCGCCGTGCTCGAGCTTCACTGACCTCGACACCAGATCGACGAGGCCCCTACCCGAGTGATCGGGTGGGGGCCTCGTCGCGTGCGTCGTCAGGACGGTGCGACGGGGAGCCGTTCTCCGAGGAAGTCCACGGTGACCGCCCATGCTTTGGCGCTGGCCTGCTCGTGATAGAGCGGGAAGTCGTCGTTGTCGAAGGCGTGATCTGCTCCGTCATACGTGTGCACCACGGTATCCGGCGCCGTCGTCACGACTGCGGCGATCCGCTGCACAGTGGCCGCGTCGATGTAGGCGTCGGCCAGACCGAAGTGGTGCAGGCTCGGCGCAGTGACCACCGGGACGAGATCGACGAGTCCGGGAAGCGCCGACCCGTAGTAGCTGACCAGGCAGTCGGGCTCGCTGTATGCGGCGACGTTGTAGCCGAGTCCGCCGCCGAAGCAGAAGCCGACGATGCCGACACCGCCGTCGACCGCCTCATGCCCGCGCAGCCACTCGACGGCGGCGATCCCGTCGCCCACCGCCGCGGACCAGTCCACTCGACCGGCGAGCCCCACGCCGTCCTCGAGCATGGTCGGGCCGGTCGGCACACTCTCGGCACCGAGCCGCCAGTAGACCGCCGGAGCCAGGACGACGTAGCCCAGGTCGGCCAGGTCCTGAGCGCGACGCCGAATGTAGTCACTGACCCCGAAGATCTCCTGGAACAGCACGATCCCCGGTCCCGTCCCACCCTCGGGCACCCACAGGAACGCTGGGATCTCACCGGCTGCGCTGGGGATGCCGACCTGCTTGCTCATGTCGGCACAGTAGGCCGGACCACAGGGCCCGCACCAGGGTTGTCGGAACGCCTCGCTACTGTTCCGCTCGATCGCTGTCCCGCTCGACCGAGCCTCGGGGCGCTGGGCCGTTCGCGGCGCACCCGAAGGAAGGACCGATATGTCGACCAGCGTCGTCAGAAGCGACCGCGCCGTCCTGGAGTTTCGGCAGTACCGCGCGCGCCGGGGACGGCGGGACGAGATGGTCCGGGTCTTCGACACTCTGACGCTCAGCGCACTCGAGGAGGCCGGGGCGCAGGTGTTGGGTCAGTTCACCGACCTCGACCACAGCCAGGGCTGGGCACTGCTTCGGGCGTGGGCCGACTATGCCGACCGGGAAGCCGGGTCGGCGAGGTTTTACAGCGGGGCAGCGTGGCGTGCCCACGCGGCCGAGTTCAACGCGACCCTTTCCGACTGCAGCAACGTCCGAGTCCTGGTCCCCGTCCCAGGACTGGCCATGGAGTTGCCGGCGCTCCCGCGTTCGGCGGGCACGTCGGACGAGCCCCGAGTCCTGCTCGCCTCCATCTGGCGACGGCGTAGACGGGGTGATCTGGCCCGGTGGGTGCGGAACCACGTCCTGCCCGCTGTGGCCCAGGTGGGAGCCCACGTCGTGGGCGCGTATGTCAGTGACGACCGCCCCAACAACGTGCCGAGGCTGCCTGTGGTCACTGGTGAGTCGGCCGCCGTGACCTTCGTCTGGACCAGCGACGAAGCGGCTGCCGCCGAGCTCATCCGAGCTCTGCCCGACTCCCTGCGGGAGCTGTCCGGAGCCCCAGAACACCACCGCTTGCGGCCGACCCCGAGGTCGTGGCTGTGCTGACCTCACGGCACGGTCGGCTACGCCGCGCCCCCCGCCGCCGCACCGCGGAGCCACCCGCGAGCGGCCTCGGCCATGAGCTCCTGCGCCGTGCGGTGGTACAGCGACTCCACGGCATCCCCGAGGAGGGCGACGTGGGACGCCAGCGAGGCCAGCGAGGCCAACGCGGCGGCGTGGTATGCCCAGGGGTCGAGATCGGCCCGCACCGACCCGTCGCGCTGCCCGTCGGACAGGTCCGCCGCGGGTGACTCCTCGTCCGCCTCGGACCCCGCGGCTGCCGAGAACAGCCCGGCAAAGAGGGTCCGGTACAGCAACGTCACCTGGGCTCCCGCGCTTGGGCCGTAGTCCGCCTCGACCAGGGCCATGAGCCCGAAGAGGTCCGGCGAGCGGGTCAGTTGGTCGGTGACTTGCCGCACGAACACCCCGTATCGCACCAAGCCGGTTCCCGCCGACCCCAGCCGCTCTCGGTGGAGCTCGATCACCTCGTCAGTGGTTGCCTCCGCGGCCAGGACCGCGAACACGAGGGTTTGTTTGTCGGCGAAATGCCGGTAGAGGGTGGCTCGGCCCACGCCAGCCGCCCGCGCGACATCGCCCATCTCGAAGCGGCGATCTGACCGGTCGAGGAGCATCGCCCGGGCCGCAGCCATGATGCGCGCGGCGGTTGCTTCGGTCGCCGCCTGCCGACGGCCCACCCCATGCCGCCCCGCACGACGCGCTGGAGGGGACATGCCGCCATCGTAGAAGCCGAAACGGAGCGCACCGACCCGATACGGTAGGTGAGACACGTGTCTCGTCAAATGGTGCGCCGACCCCGGTGGCGCCGCCGCCTCTTAGCGCGAAGGGCTTCCTGTGCCAACCATTCCCCGTTGGGTGCTGGGCTACACCGCTGCCCTCACCGTGGTGGTCGCGGCCACCGCGGTGGGCGCCTACATGTCGCCGTCCTCACTGCTGGGCCACCTCCCCGACGGAGCCGCTCCCGCCGTTTGGTTCTACGGCGCCCGAAACACCGGCTTCACCGTGGCGCTCTGTTACGCCCTGTGGAAGCGGAGCCCGGCCGCGCTGGCAGCCGTCTTGACCGGCCGGTTCGTCGTCGATCTGCTCGACCTCGTCGCGACGCTGCACTTCGACCTCGGCCGGGGCATGTCCGCCCCGCTCCTCGTCGTGGTCTGGGTCGCGCTGTTCCTCGGCCCTCAGGCCGCCGCCCTTCGAGCTCTGGCACGCATCCAGCGGTAGGCCCCCAGCGCCAGGAGGGGGGCGCTGGGGGGCTGCCCCGTCATAGAGAAGGCGCCGCAGGTGCCCGGTCGGCACCGGGTGGCCCCCACCGGGGCCGGAAACGACGCGGCCCGGCACCTACCATGACCCCATGCCCTCGCCACTCGGTCCGCACGGACGACGGCCGATGGTCGGCCGGAATCCGGACGAGCCCCATCGGTTTGCCACCACGTTGGAGTTGCTCTTCGACCTGACCTTCGTGGTCGCCATCTCGCTGTGCGGCAGCCAGCTGGCACACGCGGTCGCGGCCGGCCACGCAAGCACCGGCATCCTGGGCTTTGGGTTCGGGATGTTCGGCATCCTCTGGGCGTGGATCAACTACACCTGGTTCGCCTCGGCATTCGACACCGACGACTGGGCCATGCGCATCGCGACCCTGGTGCAAATGGTCGGAGTCGTCGTCCTCGGCTTGGGTCAGGCCCCGATGTTCGCTGCGCTGGAGCACGGCGAGTTCGACTGCCGCGTGCTCGTTGCCGGATACGTCGTCATGCGGACATCGATGGTCTATCTGTGGCTGAGGGTCGCCGCGGAGTCGCCGGACTACCGCGACAAGGGCCGGGCCTACGCCCAGTGGGTCGTCGGGGCTCAGGTGGTCTGGGTAGCCCTGGCCGTGGCAGCACCGCCCTTGGCGTGGGCGCTGCCCGCCAGCCTGGCCGCCGTGGCGGTGGAGTTCGTCGGCCTCTACTGGGTGCAGACCAGGGCCGGTGGACCTGGCACCCCGTGGCACCCGCACCACATCACCGAGCGCTACGGCCTGCTGGTCATCATCGCCCTGGGCGAGGTCGTCCTGGGCACGACCACCGCCGTGGCTGCCCTGGTCGATGTCCAGGGGTGGTCGCTCGACGCCGCAGTCGTCGCGTTCGCCGGAGTCGCACTGTCCGTTGCGGTCTGGTGGGGCTACTTCGCGATTCCGTGGGGCGAACTGCTCAGTGCGCAGCGGGCCAAGTCGTTCGGCTTCGGCTACGGTCACCTGCCCCTGTATGCCGCGATCGCGGCCATCGGTGCGGGGCTGCACGTGGTGGCGTACTACATCGAGGGCGAGGCCACGATCGCGTCCTCCGGAGCCATCGTGGCCGTCGCCGCACCGCTCGCGCTGGCCGTCCTCGGGATCCAGGTGTTCGCGGCATTCATGGTGCCGCGCGGCCGGGCCATGCACCGAGGGCTGGCGGCCGTGACCGTCCTCGTCCTCGTCGGTGCCGTGGCCGCCGTGATGGCGGGACTCCCCCTGGCGTGGGGCATCGGCATGGTGGTCCTGTCCCCGTGGACTGCCGTCGTCGCCTACGAGCGATTGGGGCACGCCCACCTCGTCGTACGGCTCGGGCCCCCATCGGAGCACGGTCGGCGACGACCGGTGCAGCCGTAGCCCCCGGTCCACCGAACCCGTAGCCTGAACGGATGCCAGATCCCCACGGGTTCGACTTCGTCGTGCGCGGCCCAGAAGTCGTCATCACCCATCACGGGCGCGTGGCGACCATCCTGCGCGGGAATCGCGCCGCCGGGTTCCTCGAGGAGGTCGAGTCCGCCGATCCGCAGGAGCTCATGGCCCGGGTGACCGGCAACTACCGACGGGGCAACGAGCGCCAGGCCCGGAACCACCCGCGCAATCGAGGCCGCTGACGGCGCTGCCGCGATCGGCACCACGGGTGCGACGTCACCCGTGCGGCAAGCGAGCGGCCAGCAGGTCGACCCCGGGGCCGGACAGGTCGGCCAGCGCGACCCGTCGCCCGGTCAGCGCCAGGATGATTGCCTCCGCCGGTCCCTCCACCGAGGGGCCGGCCCCGAGGACGACCGGCCCGGATCCGTCCGGCAGATCGATGGCGCGGAACTGCAGCCCGGCCGCGCGACTGCGGGGGATGAAGCCACGCCCCGAAGCCGGTTGGACCAGCAGCGTGAGGACGTCTCGCAGATCCGCAACGGCATACGTGTGGGCGATCCCGAGCGGACGGCGGATGTCCTGGCTGTGGACGAGAAGGTCGGCGAGCTGGAAGTACGGCGTGCCACCGGGCGGGATGAAGCGCCGCCCCGCGCGCTCCCGGAGCACCTGTGGCAGCCGCGCGCCGAGCCGGTCGGCGCTCTGCCGCGCCAACCGGTCGTTGGCCACGTGGAAGTCGCCCCGGGCCCGGAGCATCGCCACGGCGAACTGGGGCATCGAAATGGTCAGGGGGACAACGAGATGGCCGAGGACGTCCCGAACGGTCCACGCGCCGCACAGACTCTGCCGGGCCAGTTGGGCCGGGGTCAGTTCGGCAGCGAGGTCGGCGATCTGACGGCGCAGGTCGGCAGTGCGCGCAAAGACCTGGTCGGACTCGGCAGTGGCCACCCGGGGAGTCTAGTTGCCGGTCAGCGCTGGCGACCGGCGCAGCGCAACCCGTGACCGTTGTTGCCGATCTGCCCACCCCTCCCCTGCTACTCGCACCGGAGTGCCTCTTTGAGGTCGTTGGTGGCGGTGAAGTCGATGGCCGTCACATCGTCGCCGGGGGCAAGCACCCGCTCCTGGGTGTCGCCGCCCGGCGCGTAGGACCACGTCTGCGACTCCCATGGTTCGGAGCCCATGGGCATTATCCCGGCCATACATGTGCTGAAGACCCAGGCCTCTTCGGGGAAGGGAGGGAAGGCGGGGTCCGCGGGGAGGTCGGCCGTCACCCGGTATGAGCCCGCTGCCAGACCCACGAACGAATACGACCCATCCGGCCCGGTCGTCGTCGTGGCAGTCGTGTCATCCGCTGTCCCGAACAAGCCATCCGGCCCGGCCCCGATTAAGGTCACCGTGACCCCCCCAGCCCCTGCGTTCACGGCGGTGATCGTCGGCAAATTGAACTCCGCAGCGGGGTCCGGGGGCCCGAAGGACCAGTTGCCGGGCACCACCTCGCCGTACTCCCCCGGAGGGTCGTTCACCACGACCCCTTCCCCATCCAGGGTGATGCGGCCCGCAAGAGAACCCAGCGTTGGGGATGTGGGACTGCTCGTCGGCGAGGTCGTCGTACTGTTCGTCGGCGACGCCGTCGCGCTGCTCGTCGGTGAGGTCGTCGTGCTCTCGCTCGGGGTTGCCGTGGGAGCGGGCGAGGGAGAGGTCGGGCCAGCGGTGGGGGGACACGGGTCAGCCGCTGCGTAGGCCGGCGACGCGTCCATGCCTACCAACGCTAGCCCAGATGCGCTGATCATCACGATCAGAGCCAGCACGCCAACCGGCCGGCGCCTGCCCACGAAGACCAAACTCAACCCCGTTGCGACCAATAGCAACCCCACGATGGTGGGCAGACCGAACGAAGAGCCAGTGGCAGGCAGACAATCCACGTTTCGAACGTACTACTGGGAATACCGGTACGACAAAACTGTGAACACGGTTCGCGGCGTCTCTGAGATCCGCCCGGAGGGCTGCGCATGAGGCTCGGCGTCGCACCCTGGCACCGACCGTCGCGATCCTGCGGTTGGCGCGGTCGACCAGTGGCGGACGCGCGTCGTTGGGCACCAGGACCGGGCGGTCACCGCGTGAAGAGGTCGGTATGCCGAGCGAGTTGCGCGAAGACGTACCACCACACCACCTGATGGATGCCGGCCAGGATCGCCGCGAACACCCACGGGCTCGGCAGGGCGACACCGACGGCAAGGCAGGCCACCGCGCCGGCGAGGAGGCTACGCCTGGCCTGCGGAAGGACCACTTCGAGGTGATCGGCATAGTCCACGAGCGTGGTCAGGGCAGCGACGATGAGCAGCATGAGCGCCGAGGCGGCGGCCAGGAGCCAGCCGGGGCCGGCCGGGGTGCGCGCCGCGCCCGCGTGCTCGATGAGGCCCACCATGCCGGCGCCCGACCCCGCAATGACCATCGCCAGCGGCAGGTGCAGGAGGACCCACGTGAAGAAGGCCGGATAGGTGGGTCGCGGTGGTCTCCGGCCGAGCAGGTCGAAGTAGTTCCACCAGAAGCCGAACCCGACGCCGAGCGCCAGCAGGCCGGTGACGATGACCATCGGCTCGCGTCCGGTCGAGTTGATCCCGTTCACCACCCCGACGACGACCTCGCCGAGGACGATGATCGTCAACAGGCCGAATCGCTCGGCCAGCGACTCGGTGGGCATCAGGCCCAGGGGTCGCTCCCCGGCCCGCCATGCCGACCACATCGGGACGGCCGCGTTGAGGAGGACCGTGGCAACCCACAACCCGAACCGGATCGGGTGCGGGGACAGCGCGCTGGCGAGCATCGCGACGATGCTGATGAGGAGCATCACCAGATAGCCGCCGGCGATCCGCCGGTAGACCTCGACGACGTCGCGGCGCCGGACGTGGTCCCACTGCCAGGCGATCCACGCGAGCAGGGCGGCGTAGGTCAGAGCGAACGCCCTACCGTCCTGGTCGGTCGCGTGCGCCGTGAGCACTGCGAGGAGGACCAGGATCATCATCTGTCCGAAGATGTTGGCCCGGCCCCGGCCGTCCTCGCGCCCGTGACCCTCGTGATGCAGCGACCCATTGAGCCAGGCAATCCAGATCAGCGCGAACACGACGACGAAGTCCAGCAGGCCGCGCCAGGTCGGGTGTTCGGCCAGCGTGTGCGCCGCCTGGCTGACCAGGACCACGAAGACGAGGTCGTAGAAGAGTTCGAGGAAACTCACCGTGCGTTCGTGGTCGACCTCACCGTGGAGTCGCGGCGGGCGCAGGAACCAGTTGGTCAAGGCGCGCCGAACGGTGCGATGCTCGGGCCCCGGTCTGGACGACATGTCCCACGAGGGCGGGTGGCTCACCTCAGCTGCCGGGTCGCAGTGCGGCCACGGTATCGACGAGCGTGACGCTGAGTGGGCGCGGGGACCAGCCCAGAACTCGCCGGGCCTTCTCGGCGGTGGCATCGCGATCGAGGCCGAGTTCGGTGGCCAGCTGGCCCACGCCCGGGTCGACCTTCCCGACGAGGCGCACCAACCAGTCGGGAAGGACTCGGGTCGGCACCTTGCGGGCCTGCTCGCCGAGCTCTGACCTCAGGATGCGCCCGACGTCGGCGAGGGTCACGAAGTGGCCGGACACCGCCAGGAAGCGCTCCCCCGCGGCCTCTGGGCGAGACATGGCCAGCACCTGCAGGTCGGCGACATCGCGAACGTCCACCAGCCCCAGGCGCACGTTCGGGACGCCCGGCATACCGTCGAGCAGCCGGGAAACCATGGCGACCGAGGTGCCGATGTCGCTGCCCAGCGGCGGGCCGAGGATCCCCACCGGGTTGACGACCGAGAGGTCGAGGGTCGGGTGCTGCGCGGCGAAATCCCACGCGGCCCGTTCGGCGATCGTCTTGGACTGCGGGTATGGCGCCACCGGGCGGGGCCCCTGCAGGTCGGTCCAGTCGTCCTCGGTGAACGGCCGACCCAGGGCCGGGTGACCGTAGCCGATGGCGGCGAAGGACGAGGTGACCACGACCCGTGCCACGGCTGCGTCGGCCGCTGCGCGCAGGACGCGCAGGGTGCCCTCTCGTGCTGGGACGATGAGATCGTTGGGCTCCTTGGGCACGGCGAGGGGGAAGGGCGATGCCACGTGGAGCACCCGCGAACAGCCGGCGACGGCCTCGGGCCAACCGGAGTCGGTCGTCAGATCCGCCACCGCGAACTCGAGTCCCTCAGCGCTCTGGCCCCCGTTCGTCACGAGTCGGCGGACGTCGTCGGCCTTGCTGAGTGATCGCACGGTGGTGCGGACCTGGTGGCCTTGGCGCAGGAGCGACACGATGCAGTGCGAGCCGAGGTAGCCCGAGCCACCGGTGACCAGAACCCGTTCAGACATGCGGGTCACCCTACGACACCCTGGCGCCGCCCCCCGGCGACCGCGTGACCCGGCGGATGCGTAGCCAGGCGACCGGGGGCGGCGCGCCCGCGCGGTCAGGAGAGCCGCTGGTAGCCGCCTCGGTAATAGATCAGGGCCTCACCGACCGCCTGCGGCACCTGCACGGCGACGACCTCGCCGACGACGATGAGGTGGTCACCGCCGGGGTAGGTCGCGATGGTGCGGCACTCCAGCGTGGCCAAGGACCCCTCGAGCAGGGCCACTCCCGTCGCTGCCCCCCGATGGTGCGGCACCGGGTCAAGCTGACCGTCGAGCGGACGCCCCGCGGTGGCCAGCCACTGTGCGGCCCCACGCGACTGGGCGGACAACACGCTCAGCCCCCATACACCCGCGGCGACGACCGCGTCGTGGAAGCGGGAGTCGCGCTGCACGCAGTGCAGGACCAGCGGGGGTTCGAGGGAGACCGAGGCGACCGCGTTGGCCGTCATGGCGTGGTCGACGCCGTCGACCACGGTGGACACCACGGTGACGCCGGTGACGAAACGCCCCATGGCGGCCCGGAAGGCCGCCTCGCTCGGGTGGCTCATCGGCGCTTCGAACCCCACGATGCCCGCTCCGCGACCGGGCCGAGCAAGCCGGCCTGGCGCGATCCCTCGGGACGCTGTTTCGGCCGCCCGGTGGCCAGGTCGACCTCGACGTAGCCCTCGCGTCGTGAGATGCGTCCGGCGACGCGGTTCGACAGGGCATACCAGCGATCACCGACCAGGACCTGGGTCCGGTGGGCGTCCAACGCGCGCTGGACGAGCGGGACGACGCTGTCGTCGGCGACGGTGTGGGTCACCAACTCGTCCGGCCATACCGACGCCGGGTATGAACCGTCCTGGTCGAGAACCGCGATCCCCGAGTCGCGCGGCACGTGGGACGCGAGCCAGCGGCGGTCCTTGCGAGCCCACGACTGCGGGGTAACGATCCAGTAGGTGTACATCGGCTGCTCGTCCTCGGTCAGACGAGAGAGCGCACGCATCACCACGTCATGCGTCTTGACGTGGTCGGGGTGCCCGTAGCCGCCTTCGGGGTCGTAGGTCACCACGACGTCGGGCCGAAGTCGGCGCACATGGGCCGCCACGAGCTTGGCGGCATCCTTGATGTCGGCGTTGGCGAAGGCGTCCTTCCGGGCGCTCGAGGCCGAGCCCGCCATACCGGAGTCGCGCCAGCGGGAGGTCAGCCCGGTGGCCCGGTCGGCTCCGAGGATCTCGTGCTGCACCCCGAGCCGGCGCATCGCCTCGCGGAGCTCCTCGCGCCGCAACAGGCCGAGGGTGTCGTCGCGAGCCGACACATGATCGGCCAGCTCCTCGGGGATGACCTCGCCTTCCTCGCCGAGGGTGCACGTGAGGAGATGGACCTCGTGTCCGCCGCGCGCGTAGTGGGCCATCGTCACCCCCGTCGTCAGCGTCTCGTCGTCCGGATGGGCATGGACGAAGAGGAGTCGGCGTGGTGCGGTCATCGGCGAAGCGCTCCGTAGGTCACTGGTCGGGGCACTACGGTATGCCGACGCGGCCCCTGATCGCGAGCGTTGAGCCCGCAGGCCACCCTGAGCGGCGCCAGGCGGTGGCCATCCGGCACCCGGAGCGGGGCCACCCCGACGGACGATGCGCACCGCATCGCGGCGGATGGGCTAAGGCGCCGGCAGCGGACGAACCGCCACGAGGGCAAGGTCCGGGGCTGCCGCGAAGGTATTCCCCGAATACCGCTGGACCGATGTCCCGCGCAGCAGCACGGCCACGGGACGGGCCAACGGAATGACGTCACCGGCACCCACCATCAGGTCGCTACCCTCTGCCCACGCGTGCTCACGCGCCGTCCGGTCGAGCGTTTGCTCGGCCGCCGCAACCGCCGCCGAGACCGCGGATCTCTCCCGACCGAGGCTCGCCGTGGCCGCGACGACCGGCACGGCCGCCGCCCCAGAACGTCGGTCGAGGCGATGCCGCACGAGGACGACGTCGACGTCACCCTTCGAGCCCGGCTGGCTCAACTGGTCGGCCTCCTCGGGCGTGACCGGGACGATCGACACGGCGAAGCCGGCCCGGGCCCACGCCTCCACCATGGCCGCCAACGCCGCCTCCCGAGAGCTGTCCTCGGCCACCGCGATCCGCACCGTCACCGGGAGCGTCACCCCGGCCGAGCGGAGCAACTCCTTGGCCCGTCCCGCGTCACCGCCGTCGGGCACCTGCAGCGGATCGGTGGCGGTGCCGCCAGTGATCTCCTCGGGGACCAGCGCCGTCGTGGGGCGCAGGACCGTGGGGCCTCCCCCGCCGCGGACGTAGCCGGCCCGACCCGCCGACACCGCGAACGCCAAACGCACCGCCGGATCGGCCAGCGATGACCTCGTGGAGCGCACCACCAGGGCCTCGACGACTCCATCGGTGACCACCGCGGTGCGCTCGGCCGCAGGGCCGGAGAGGATGGCCTCCTGGTCTTGGTCGGGCACTGCGGCCAGCGCGATCGCGAAGGCGTCCTCACCCTCGCTGGCGGCCACCCGTCGAGCCTGGTCGCTCGCCGGGACCCCTTCGGTGTAGCGGATCGTGTCAGGGTTGGCTTCACGCACCAGGTCGGAGAGCACCTGCCAGCGGTAGTTGCGGGTCAGTTTGCCCCCGACACCGGCGTGCCAGATGCCCTCGACGATGTACGGCCCGTTAGAGAAGACGGTCAGCCGGTCATCGGTGCGGGCATCGATGTCCGCCCGGTACGGAGCGAACTCCGGCAGTGACACCAGGTCGGGGAAGTCGGTCACGACTCGGCGCAGATGGAAGGTGACCACGAGGCCGGCGCACGAGATGGCCGAGTCAAAGCCGGCCTGGTCGGCCGCATCCCCCGGCCCGGCATACCGGGGTTCGCCGGCCATCGGCCCGGTCTCGTGCCGAGGCACATCCAGCACGGCCATCGCGTGCCGCGTGCCCCCGGGTCGCGACGGGTCGAAGCTGCGGCTGACCCCGTAGCGCACGTCCTCGCAGGACACCTGCTGCCCGTCCTGCCACAGTGCCCCCCGGCGCAAGGTGAACGACCACGTCCGGCCGCCGTCGTCGGTGCGCCCCGGGAAGGCCGCCAGGTCACCGACCAGCTGGGCACCGTCCAAACCCGGCCCGGCCAGGTCGGCACCAGGGACCGGAAGGTATGCCGTCAGGGTGCGCAGGAAGAGGCGCTGCGCGATGGCCCGGTCGCGGGGGTCGGCGAGCTGCTGGGGATCCCACGTCGCGACCGTCCCCTCGTCGAGGAGAGTGAGCACCCCGCCGCGGCGGGCCAGTTCAGCCGGCTGATCCTCCGCAGGGGCCGGCGGGAAGGTCACGCACCCGGTCAGGGCCCCGACGCAGAGGGCGGCCAGGGCGGCCCGCACCGCCCGCGACCTGGCCCGCCCGCGCCCTGCCCCCATGTCGTGTCTCAACCCTGCCGAGCCGCCGCGCGGGCCCGAGCGGCGGTCCGGGCCCGCTCGATCTGGTCGAGGACCACCTTGCGGATGCGCACCGCCTCGGGCGTCACCTCCACGCACTCGTCCTCGCGGCAGAACTCCAAGGACTGCTCCAGGCTGAGCACTCGCGGCGGCACGAGCCGCTCGAGGACCTCCGCGGTCGAGGACCGCACGTTGGTCAGTTTGCGTTCCTTGGTGATGTTGACGTCCATGTCGTCGGCCCGGGAGTTCTCGCCGACGATCATCCCCTCGTAGACCTCGGTCGTCGGGGAGACAAACAGCGAGCCCCGCTCCTGGAGGTTGAACATGGCGTAGGACGTGGCGGCGCCGGAGCGATCGGCAACCAGCGACCCGGTCGCCCGGGTGGAGATCTCGCCAGCCCACGGCTGGTAGCCGTCGAAGACGTGGTGAGCGATGCCGGTGCCGCGGGTCTCGGTGAGGAACTCGGTGCGGAACCCGATCAACCCCCGCGACGGCACGACGAACTCCATCCGCACCCAGCCGGTGCCGTGGTTGGTCATGTGGACCAGCTGGCCCTTGCGGGCGGCGAGCAGCTGAGTGATCGCACCGAGGTATTCGTCCGGGGAGTCGATGGTCAGCCGCTCGCTCGGCTCGTGCACCGAGCCGTCGACGGTCTTGGTGACGACCTGGGGCTTGCCGACCGTCAGTTCGTAGCCCTCGCGGCGCATCTGCTCGACCAGGATGGCCAGCGCGAGCTCGCCGCGGCCCTGGACCTCCCAGGCGTCCGGACGAGCGGTGGGTAGGACGCGCAGCGAGACGTTGCCGATCAGCTCGCGATCGATCCGGTCCTTCACCAGGCGCGCGGTGACCTTGGCGCCCTTGACCCGGCCGGCCATCGGCGAGGTGTTCGTGCCGATGGTCATCGAGATGGCCGGCTCGTCGACGGTGATCCTCGGCAACGGCTGGGGGTCGTCCAGGTCGGCGAGGGTGTCCCCGATGGTGATCTCGGGGATGCCGGCGACGGCGATGATGTCACCGGGGCCGGCTTCCTCCGCCGGCAGCCGGTCCAGCGCCTGGGTCATGAGCAGTTCGGTGACCTTGACCCGCGCGATCGAGTGGTCGGCGTTCTTGATCCACGCGACCTGCTGGCCCTTGCGCAACGTGCCGTGATGGATGCGCAGCAGCGCGAGCCGACCGAGGTACTCGGAGGCGTCGAGGTTCGTCACGTGCGCCTGCAGCGGGTGCTCGTCGTCATACGACGGAGCCGGTATGGCGGACAGGATCGTCGCGAAGAGCGGCTCGAGGTCGGGGCTGTCCGGCTGGCCACCGTCCTCGGGCCGGTTGAGGGAGGCGCGCCCGGTCTTGGCGGAGGCGTAGATGATCGGGAACTCGAGTTGGTCGTGGTGGTGGTCGGCGTCGTCGAGCAGGTCGAGGAAGAGCTCGTAGACCTCGTCGACGACCTCGGGGATGCGGCTGTCCGGACGGTCCACCTTGTTGATGCACAGAATGACGGGGAGACGGGCCGCGAGCGCCTTGCGTAGGACGAACCGGGTCTGCGGCAGCGGACCCTCCGAGGCGTCGACCAGCAAGACCACGCCGTCGACCATGGACAGCCCTCGCTCGACCTCACCTCCGAAGTCGGCGTGACCGGGCGTGTCGATGATGTTGATGGTGACCCCGTCGGCATACCCGGCCGCGATGGCCGCCGGGCCGGCATACCGGACGGCGGTGTTCTTGGCGAGGATGGTGATGCCCTTCTCGCGCTCGAGGTCACCGGAGTCCATGGCCCGCTCGTCGACATGGTCGTGAGCCCCGAACGCGCCGGTCTGCCAGAGCATCTTGTCGACGAGGGTGGTCTTGCCGTGGTCGACGTGAGCGACGATGGCGACGTTGCGGAGGTCACCGCGGGTCTTCAGGGGCATACCTGCCATTGTCTCAGCCGAACCGGGTGCCGCTGACCGCTCGAGGAGTGGGGCGCCGAGGACGCGACCACCGCAACCGTCAGGCGCAGGGATCGGCGGCGTTGCGCACGACGACGCGCTTGCCGCCGGACGCGCAGGCCATGACGAGCGCTTCGCGCGACAGATCGAACGCGCCCCCCTCATCGGACAGGCAGCGCAGCCCGCTCGTGCGACTCTCACAGGTCAGCGGACCCACCCGGATCCCGGTGCCGTAGTCGAGCACCGGGGCCTTGGGGTCGATGACGCTGTCCGAGACGCAGATGACCTTCGGGCGGCCGGGTCGGCCCTCGATGGCGACCGCCCGGTATCCGCCGCCGGCCCCACCCCAGTCGCCGCTGGGGCACCCCGACGCAGGGACCGGCACGGTCCACGACGCCGACGTGATGTCGCACCGGATCACCGCGACCTCGGTGGAGCCGCCCTCGGCCGCGAGCAGCAGACACCCGATGCGGGTGCTCGGCATGAGGAAGCGGTAGCCGTTCGGCACCGCTGCCGGTGCCTTCTCGGTGATCCGCACGGGAGCCCGGCCGGGCAAGGTCTTGGGGCCGGTTGTGGTGGCGGGGCTGCTCGGCTTGGTCGAGGATGCCGACTGCGTCACCGTCACGGTGACGACCGGCGCGGGCGCGCCGCCGCTGCAGGCGCAGAGCAGGCCGACAGCTGCCGCAGCAAGGACCCGGCTCGACATCCGCACCGCGGCATCGTGACACAGAACGCTCGGGAGATGCCTCC
This sequence comes from Actinomycetota bacterium, assembly GCA_052034115.1. Lineage (GTDB taxonomy): Bacteria > Actinomycetota > Actinomycetes > Actinomycetales > Dermatophilaceae > Lutibacillus. The sequence continues at coordinate 5,643 of JBPOIZ010000019.1, read as the reverse complement.
CCAAGCGGCCCTAGGCTGACCGCATGTCCGATCCGCAGCGGCCCGACGAGCAACGGCCTGACGACCGCGTGGGGCGAGCCATCGTGCGCCACCCCAGCCCGGCCCTGGCCGACGGCCTGGTCACTCACATCGATCGGTCCCCCGTCGACCCGACCGTGGCCTTGGCGCAGTGGCACGCCTACCGCGAGGCGCTGCGATCCCACGGGTGGGACATCGAGGTGGCCCCACCGGCGCTCCAGTGCCCCGATTCGGTCTTTGTCGAGGACGTGCTCGTCATCTTCGACGACCTGGCGGTGGTCACCTCCCCGGGCGCACCCGAACGGCGCGCCGAAACCGACGGTATGGCGGGCTATGCCGCTGGCCTCGGGCTCGAGACGGCCCGGCTCGACGGTCGAGGCACCCTCGACGGTGGCGATGTGCTCAAAGTGGGGCGCACGGCATACGTCGGCTTGTCGGGTCGCACGGACGCAGATGGCGTGGCCGCGCTGGGCCGCCTGCTGGAGCCGCGCGGGTGGCGTGTCGTCGGGGTGCCGCTGCGCTCGGTTCTCCACTTGAAGAGCGCGGTCACCGCGCTGCCGGACGGTTCGGTGATCGGCTTCCCACCCTTGGTGGACGAGCCGGACGCCTTCGCGGTGTTCCGGGCCGTCCCGGAGGAGGCCGGCGCCCATGTCGTGCTGCTCGGCGGTGACGCGCTGCTGATGTCGGCCGCGGCGCCGCGCACTGCGGAGCTGTTCGCCTCGTGGGGCTACGCTCCGGTGCTCGTCGACATCGGCGAGTACGAGAAGCTCGAGGGTTGCGTGACATGTCTGTCGGTGCGCGTCCGGCATACCCGGTGACCAGATCGTGGCGGTTCACCCAGCGGGCGACGAGCACCTGGGTCGGATGGCCCTGCCGAGGGGTGGTGGGGCGCGGCGTACGATCGAGCCGGCGGGTCCCGCAGCCAGGACTACCTACCGATCGGGTGTGTCGGTCACGGCGGTCGACCTCAGCCCTGGAGTGGGTTCCATGACCAGCCCCCGCAAGGTCGTCATCCTCGGCGCTGCCGGCCGTGACTTCCACAACTTCAACACCTTCTTCCGCGGCAACGGCGACTACCGCGTCGTGGCGTTCACCGCGACCCAGATCCCGGACATCGACGGTCGGCGCTACCCGGCCGAGCTGGCCGGCGCCGGCTACCCCGACGGCATCCCGATCGTCGACGAGTCCGAGCTCACCGACCTGATCGCCCGCGAGGGCGTCGATGTCGCGGTCTTCTCCTACTCCGACGTCCCCCACGAGCGGGTCATGCACCTGGCGTCGCAGTGCATCGCCGCCGGCGCCGACTACTGGCTGCTCTCGGCGGCGCACACCATGGTGACCTCGACCAAGCCGGTCATCTCCATCTGCGCGGTGCGCACCGGGGTCGGCAAGTCGCAGACGTCGCGCTACCTCGTGCAGATCCTCAAGGGGATGGGTAAGAAGGTTGTCTCGGTCCGTCACCCGATGCCGTATGGCGACCTGGCCAAGCAGGCGGTCCAGCGGTTCGCGTCGTATGCCGACCTCGACAAGCACGAATGCACCATCGAGGAGCGCGAGGAATACGAGCCGCACATCGACCAGGGCTTCGTCATCTACGCGGGGGTCGACTACGAGGCGATCCTGCGCGAGGCCGAGAAGGAAGCCGACGTCATCCTGTGGGACGGCGGCAACAACGACCTGCCGTTCTACAAGCCGGACCTGCACATCGTTCTGGCCGACCCGCTACGCCCCGGCCACGAGGCCACCTACCACCCGGGCGAGGCGAACGTGCGGATGGCCGACGTCGTCATCATCAACAAGTGTGACTCGGCGACCCCGGAGAACATCGCCGCGGTGCGGGCCTCGGTGGCGTCGCTGAACCCGAGGGCCAGCATCGTCCTGGCCGACTCCCCCGTCCGGGTCGAGCAGCCCGAGCTCGTCGCCGGCAAGCGCGTCGTCGTCATCGAGGACGGCCCGACGCTGACCCACGGCTCGATGTCATTCGGCGCGGGCGTCGTCGGCGCCAAGGCCGCTGGCGTCGCCGAGATCGTCGACCCCACGCCTGATGCGGTCGGTTCGATCGCGGCGACCTACGCGAAATACCCCAACGCGCGCGGCATCCTGCCGGCCATGGGGTATGGCGAGGCCCAGACGCGGGATCTCGAAGCGACGATCGAGGCGATGGACGTCGACGCGGTCGTCTCCGGCACCCCGATCGACATCACCCGGGTGCTCACCGTCTCCAAGCCGATGACCCGAGCCCGCTACGACCTGGCCGAGCGCGAGCCCGGGCAGCTCGAAGCGGCGGTGCGCCGGGCTCTGGGGATGTGACCCTCGACGTGGCTCGCCGGCAACACACCTGACGTGGTGACCTCCCAGGCGCGTGACATCCACCCGCTGGTGGAGATGCTTGCGTCGGCGCCGGGGACGCTCGTGCTCACCGGCGCCGGGCTCTCCACGGACAGCGGCATACCCGACTACCGAGGACCGGACGGCACGCGACGGGTGACGCCGATGCAGCATGGCGAGTTCGTCGGGTCATCGGTCGCCCGGCAGCGGTACTGGGCGCGGTCTTTCGTCGGCTGGAGCAGGTTCGGTGCTGCGCTGCCCAACGACGGGCACCGGGCCGTGGCCGCGCTGCAGCACGCCGGAGTCCTCGGCCACGTCATCACCCAGAACGTCGACGGCCTGCACCAGAAGGCCGGCTCTGTCGGGGTCACCGAGTTGCACGGGTCCCTTGCGGAGGTGCTCTGCCTGACCTGCGGGACTCGCCGGGACCGGGACGGGCTCCAGGCGCAGATGGCCGGCGACAACCCCACCTTCGCCGAGCGGGTGGAGGGTGTGACAACCGACGGCTCGCGATTGAGCAGCCAGATCCGACCCGATGGGGACATCGTCCTGGCGCAGGAGGCGGTGACCGAGTTCGTCACGCCGCGGTGCGACGTGTGCGGCGCCGACACGCTCAAACCGGACGTCGTCTTCTTTGGCGGCTCGGTCCCGAAGGAGCGGGTGGAGCGGTGTATGGCGCTAACCGATGCCGCTCCGGCGATGCTCGTGCTGGGCTCGTCGCTGGCGGTCATGAGCGGGCTGCGCTTCGTGCGTCGGGCCAGCGGCCGCGGCATACCTGTGCTGGTTGTGACCCGGGGGCCGACCCGCGGGGACGACCTGGCGACGCTGCGGGTGGACGCCGCGCTGACACCGACGCTGACGGGAGTGGCTCGGGTGCTCGCGGCTCGGGTGTTTTCGGCTCGGGTGTTTTCGGCTCGGCCGTCAGGTGAGGTCGATGTCGACCATCAGCTCGTGGGCGATGGCCTCCAGACCGGGTCGTAGCCCCTCGACCGCGACACCTTCGGGCACCCGGAGCAACGCGCGGGCCTCGAAGAGCAGCCCGCCACTCATCGGCGCCTCCCGGGTGTTCGTGTGCAGCTCCTCGATGCTCACGCCGTGACCGGCCAGCGCCATGGACACCTGCTGGACGATGCCCGGGCGATCCTGACCCACCAGATGGAGCATCAAGGTCTGGTGGGCGGTCTCGCTGGCCGTGTCGACGGCGGTCATCGTGACGGCCAGGCCGGCGGCACCGCCGAGACCTTCGAGAGCGGCCCGCAGCGCCTCGACCTCCTCGCCGGGGACATCGACCAGGACGATGCCGGCGAACTTTCCGGCGAGCCTGGCCATCTCACTGTGCTGCCAGCTCCCGCCCCGCTCCGCGACCACGTCGGCGAGGAGGGACACCAGCCCGGGTCGGTCGTCCCCGATGACGGTCAGCACGAGTCCAGCCATTCATCCACAGTACGCGCCCGCCGGCTTCAGGCTCGACCGAGACCGTCGATCTTCGCGGACCGAGCGGACAGGTCGCGGATGTTCTGCCAGAGAACCGCTCGGGGCGCGTCCATTCTGAGTGCCCGGATGGACTCGTCGAGCCGTTGCGGGCGATCCCGGAGGAAGGCAACCGCCTTTCCGAGGCTCTCGCCGACCGTTGTGCCGTATGCCTCGACGGCCTTGCGCGCTCCGGCCGGCAGGGAGATCGTCGGCCTCGGCCGGACTTCTTGCGAGTATGTGTGGCCGCGAGGTCGTCAGTGACCTCGCAACGACCGCCGGTAGTCGCGACATGCGGCGTCGAGCTGCAACGGGTCAAGCGTCCACGTCTCGGAGGCGACCGGTACCCGCTCGAGAAGGTCGCGGACAGACGCAACCTGCCCGACGAGCCCGCCTTTGCGCTTGGCAACTAGGCCCTCTCCTTCGGCCGTGAGCCGGAACTCGTCACCTTCAGGTGGTTGCATGAGGCCGGACCCGACGAGTCGCCTTACGGCTTGCTCAACTTCTTGGAGGGTAAAGATCGCGTGGTTGATCGCGTCACCCGTGCCGATGATGTCTCTCAAGGAGGCAGGTCGGCCGACGGTCGCCAATGTCGCCACGAACCAGGCGTCGGACGCGGTCCAGGTCTCAGCTGCGGTCACGCTTCTCCTTCAGCCAGGTGGAGCTCTGCGCGGTCACTCGTCCAGGTAGGGACGCTGTTCCGAAGAGGTCGTTGTCCTCGGGTCCACACGGGGCAGTCCAAGGCCATGCCGCCGCAAGGGTAGATCAGTCATCAGGGTCGCGCTCTTCATGGGCGCCAGCGCGGCCAGGAGGCGGGGACTACTTCACGGACCCGGCGTTGCCGACCTGACGGACCGCGCTGCTGCTGGGCCTCCAATCGCCGGATCAGGAGCATCAACCTGCGTCCCTGAGGTGCTCACGCGGCCCAACGGATTGACCTTCCTGCGGACTGTGTGCGGACTGGGGAGGAATCAGATCCTTCTGGCCTGTTCAAGCGCGGTGACTCACACGTTGAGGCGCTCGACCACGTTTGCACTTCACATCACGATGCCTCCTTGACCCGACCGTGCCCGGCGACCACCATGACTCCGTGGAGTTCGAAGACTGGTGGCCGAGGCTCGCTCCCGAAACACGGAACTGGCTCATCGCGCACAATGGCGAGCCGCTTGACCCCTCTGTACGGAATGACCTTCTGAGGGTCGCGAAGGGCGAGTTTGACGCGTCTTGGTGGGCCGGCGATTCCGAGGACGGAGGATCGGAGTTGAGCGACGCCGCGATCGATTGGATCGAGGCGACCGCCAACGCGGAGAGAGCAGAAGCCTGACTACTTCTTGCCGCCAGTTTCAGACGTTGAAGCGGAACTCCACCACGTCGCCGTCGGCCATGACGTACTCCTTGCCCTCAATCCGGACCTGCCCCGCGGCTCGGGCCGCGGCCATCGACCCGGCGGCGTCCAAGGCGTCGAACGACACCACCTCGGCCTTGATGAAACCCCGCTGGAAGTCGGTGTGAATCACCCCGGCTGCCTGCGGCGCGGTGGCGCCGGCCCGGATCGTCCAGGCCCGCGACTCCTTGGGCCCGGCGGTGAGGAAGGTCGCCAGCCCCAGGGTGTGAAAGCCCACCCGGGCCAGCTGCGCCAGGCCCGGCTCGCTCACCCCGACCGATCCCAGCAGCTCGCGCGCATCGGTCTCGTCGAGCTCGGCGAGGTCGGCCTCGAGCTTCGCGTCGAGGACGACCGCGTCGGCCGGGGCCACCGATGCGGCCAGCCGGGCCACCAGGTCGGGGTCGCTCACCTGGCTATCGTCGACGTTGAACACGTAGACGAAC
>JBPOIZ010000087.1:0-7814 GCA_052034115.1 Actinomycetota bacterium | reverse complement strand
TAGGACGAGGCGGAGATGAGCGGGCCGCCGACGCCGCGGTCCAGGCCGATCTTGGCCGCGCGGATCGCGTCGATGATGATGCCCGCCGAGTTGGGGGAGTCCCAGACCTCGAGCTTGTACTCCAGGTTGAGCGGGACATCGCCGAAGGCCCGCCCCTCCAAGCGCACATACGCCCACTTGCGGTCGTCGAGCCACGCCACGTAGTCGGACGGGCCGATGTGGACGTTGCGGTCCTCCTTCTTGCCGGCCAGCGGGCCGTTGAGGTTGGACGTCACCGCCTGGGTCTTGGAGACCTTCTTGGACTCCAGCCGCTCCCGCTCGAGCATGTTCTTGAAGTCCATGTTGCCGCCGACGTTGAGCTGGTAGGTGCGGTCCAGGGTGACCCCGCGGTCCTCGAACAGCTTGGCCATGACCCGGTGAGTGATCGTCGCGCCGACCTGGCTCTTGATGTCGTCACCGACGATCGGCACCCCGGCCTTCTCGAACTTCGCGGCCCACTCCGGGTCGGAGGCGATGAAGACCGGCAGGGCGTTGACGAAGCCGACTCCGGCGTCGATGGCGCACTGCGCGTAGAACTTGTCGGCCTCCTCCGAACCCACCGGCAGGTAGGACACCAGGACATCGACCTTGCGCTCGCGCAGCACCGAGACGATGTCCACCGGCTCGGCCGCCGACTCGTCGATGGTCAGGCGGTAGTACTTGCCGAGGCCGTCGAGGGTGTGGCCCCGCTGGACCTCGACACCGAGTGTCGGGACGTCGCAGATCTTGATGGTGTTGTTCTCCGAGGAGTTGATGGCCTCGGAGAGGTCCTTGCCGACCTTCTTGTCGTCGACGTCGAACGCCGCGACGAATTCGACGTCGCGCACGTGGTACGGGCCGAACTGGACGTGCATCAGGCCTGGGACAGTGCCGGCCGGGTCGGCGTCCTTGTAGTACTCGACGCCCTGCACGAGCGAGCTCGCGCAGTTGCCGACGCCGACGATGGCGACGCGCACGGATCCCATGGGTTCTCCTTGAAGTGTTGTCGATCAGGGTGTGTCGGTGGTGCCGAGCGTCCCCTGGCGTTCGGCGGTGATCAGTTCGTCGAGCCAGCGGACCTCCCGCTCGACGGTGTCCAGCCCGCGCTCGTGCAGCGCCGCCGTATAGGCGTCCATGCGTTCGCGGTTGCGGTGCGAGGCGTCGCGGACCGTCGCGAGACGTTCCTCGAGCCGGGAGCGCCGGCCCTCGAGGATCCGCAGCCGCACCTGAGCCTCGGTGCGAGCGAAGAAGGCCAGGTGGACGTCGAACTCGTCGTCATCCCAGGCGCTCGGCTCGCACCGGCTCACCAACTGCTGGAAGTGTTCCTTGCCATCTGCGGTCAGCTCGTAGACGATGCGGGCCCTGCGGGTCACGCCGGCCGCGCTGTCGTCGAGGCTGGCCTCGGCGATCCACCCCTTGCCGACCAGGTCGCGCAGGCAGGGATAGAGCGAACCGTAGGACAGCGCCCGGAACGCCCCCAACGCCGTGTTCAGCCTCTTGCGCAGCGCGTATCCGTGCATCGACGACTCGTGGAGCAGGCCGAGCACGGCGAACTCCAGCAGGTCGTTGCGACGGGACACCGGGACTCCGCAGGAGGTGACATGGACAGGGCTTTGTCAGTGTGCCAGATATATCGAGGCGATACAACAACGCGACACATCGGCCGCAGTGGCGCCGCGCCATACGCCGAACGGCCGATTCGGCGGACCACGTCACGGCGGTGATACTGGATCGGTGAACAAACCGACCGAGCCCCGGACCCGGGCATCCCGCCGTGCCGCCCGAAAGGCCAAGCCGAGGTGGCGGCGCATCCTGCGCGGCGTCCTGTGGACCATGCTCGGCCTGTTCATCCTTGGCAGCGCCGCGGTCACCTGGGCCTTCACCCAGGTGCAGGTGCCCGAGCCCAACGAGCTGGCCCTCTCACAGACGTCGATCATCTACTTCAGCGACGGCAAGACCGTCATGGCGCGCCTGTCCGACCCCAACGGCGACCGCGTGTCGGTGCCGCTATCGCAGGTGCCCGACCATGTGCAGAAGGCGCTCTTGGCCGCGGAGGACCGCGAGTTCTACAACCAGGGCGGCATCTCACCGAGCGGCATCGCGCGGGCCGTGTGGTCAGGACTCACCGGTGGAATGACGCAGGGTGGCTCGACGATCACCCAGCAGTACGTCAAGAACTACTTCCTGACCCAGGATCAGACGCTGACGCGCAAGGCGCGCGAGATCATCATCTCGATCAAGATCGATGGCCAGCAGTCCAAGGACCAGATCCTGGCGAACTACCTCAACACGATCTACTACGGCCGCGGCGCCTACGGCGTCCAGAATGCCGCCCGGGCCTACTTCGGCAAGAACGTCGGCAAGCTGACCATCCCGGAGGCCGCCGTCCTGGCCTCGGTCATCCGCGGACCGTCCCTCTACGACCCGGCCCTCGGTGCCGAGCAGAAGGTCAACCTGCAAAAACGATTCGATTACGTGCTCGACGGAATGGTGTCCCAGGGCTGGCTCGAAGCCGGCGAGCGCGCCTCGATGAAGCTGCCCAGTGTCATCCCGGCCAAGACGAAGAAGGCGGTGGGTGGCCCGCTCGGGTATGTCGTCGAGTCGGTGCGACAGGAGCTGAAGGACAAACTCAAGCTCAGCGACGAGGACATCCTCCGTGGCGGCCTGCGCGTGACGACGACGATCAACAAGTCCGCCCAGGACGCCGCGGTCAAGGCCGTCGACGACAACTTCCTCACCGGTGACGCCGCCAAGGACATCCATATCGGCCTGGCCGCGATCGTCCCTGGTGACGGGGCAGTCGTCGCCATGTATGGCGGCAAGGACTACCTCAAGCAGCAGCTCAACGACGCCACTCAGGCCAACATCGACGCGGGCTCGACGTTCAAGCCGTTCGGCCTGCTCGGCGCGGTGAACAAGGGGATCAGCACGCACACCCGCTACCCCGGCTACAGCCCGCAGCGGTTCCCCGAGTTCCCCGACCCGATCACCAACTACGAAGGCGCGTCGTATGGCGTGGTCGACATGCGAGCCGCGACGGCGAAGTCGATCAACACCGCATACATGCACCTGAACATCGAGTCCGGGCCCCAGACCACGATGGACGCTGCGATCGCGGCCGGCCTGCCGAAGAACACCGTGGGCCTGAACGCGACCTATACCAACATCCTCGGCACGGCCTCGCCGCACGTCATCGACATGGCCAACGGCTACGCCACGATCGCGGCGCAGGGCAAACGATCGACGCCCTACCTCGTCCGGAAGGTGACCTCGAACGTCCTCGAGGTGGACTACGCCGTGACGAAGAACGTCAAGACAGCGTTCCCCCAGGATGTCGCGGCGGACGTCATCGACGCCATGGAGGCAGTCACCGGCCCGGGCGGATCGGGTGCGCGCGCCCAGATCATCGGCCGCCCCAGCGCCGGCAAGACCGGCACGGCGGAGAGCCGCAAGGCGGTCTGGTGGATCGGCTACGTGCCCCAGATCTCGGTGGCGGTGGCGATCTACAAGGAGACCGACGGGGTCAAGCAGGAGCTGCGGAACATCCCCGGCTACGGCAACCTGTACGGCGCCAGCATCCCGCTGTCGGTGTGGATCCAGTTCATGCAGAGCTACACCGACGGTATGCCGATCGTGGACTTCCCCGAGCGGGCCGGCATCGGCGACGACAAGGCACCGACATACCAGCCCGTGCCCACCCCGACGACGACCTCGCCGACGACCACCGCGCCCACGCCGACCCCCACGAACACACCGACACCGACGCCGACCGCCACGCCGACGCCGACGCCGACCGAGACCGCCACGGCGACGCCCACCCCCACCTCGACCGCCTCGTCGACCCCGACGGCCACGGCTTCGGCGTCGACCACGCCGACCCCAGCGCCCGCGGGGCAAGAACAACCGTGACCGACCCGGTCCTCGCCGCTGCTCGTGAGGTCGTCGGTGGGCCAGCGGGCCGGTATGCCGTGACCGTGCCCACGTCCGAGCTGCCGATGCGTCGGGCCGCTCGGACCACGGCGGCTCTGGCAGCGGCCACGACCGCCATACCGCTGGGCCTGGCGGCACTGATCCAGTCGCACTGCGTGCGGGTCGGGTGGGACACCCCGGACCAGTTCTTTCATCTGTGCTTCTCCGACCTGACCAACAGCTATCGGGACGCGGTGCTGACCGACGGGTTCCTGGCCTACCTCGGCGGCGGCCCGTCCGCCCCGGTGCCGGCCCAGCCGCCGCTGACTGCTCTGGTGATGACCGCCGTGGCGTCGGCGCTGCCCGACGGCTCCGAGCTGGACCACCTTCGCGGCTACCTGCTGCTGTGGGGTGTGCTCATCGCCGTCCTGCTGGCCGTCACGGCTGCGCTGAGTGCCGTGACCACCTGGTGGGCCCCGAGGCGAGCCTTCGCCGTCGCGCTCTCGCCCGTGGTCGCACTCGTGGCGCTGGTCTCGCCCGACGCGCTCGGGGTCGCCTGCGTCGCCGGGGCGCTGTATGCATGGAGCCGTCGTCGCCCCGGCTGGACCGGTGTGTTGCTCGGGCTGGGCATCTCCGCGCGGACCTACCCCCTGCTCGTCCTGTTCGCGGTGCTGGTGCTGTGTCTGCGCGCGGGCCAGCGTCGGGTCGCCCGGCAGGTCGCGACCCGGGCGCTGCTCGTGCCGGCGGTCATCTTCGTCTCCCTCCTGGCTCTCAATGCCGAAGGGGCCCTGGCCGCGGGGCAGGCCTGGGTCAGCGGTGGCGCCGGTTTCGGCTCGCCGTGGGTGCTGCCGATGCTCGCCGGCTTCTCGCTCTCCACGTCCGCGGTCCTGGCCCTGGCGGTGATCGGATGGGTGGCGGCGCTGGTCGTCGGGACTCTGCTGGCGCTCGGGGCGCCGCAGCGCCCGCCGGTGTGGGAGGTCGCCGCGGTGCTGGTCGGGTTGACGCTCGTCACCGGCGCCTCGTTCCCGGTGCAGTCCTCGCTGTGGCTGGTGCCGCTGCTGGCGCTGGTCGGGCTCCCGTGGCGGGATCTGCTCATCTGGTCCGGCGCCGAAGCGGTGCACTGGGGCGCGGTATGGCTGCACATCGCAGCGCAGTCCGACTCCAGCCGCGGACTGCCGGGTTCCTGGTATGCCGTGCTGCTCCTGGCGCGCCTCGCCGCCGTGCTGTGGGTAGTCCGCCAGACCTGGGTCAGGGCGATGCGCCGACGAGTGGTGGATCCGGAAGAGCTGGTCGAGGGTGACGAGTTGACCGCTGAGCAGGTCATCGCTGTCCACGAGCAGGGGCCGCTAGCCCTGCAGCCCGACCGGCTCGTCGTCGCGCTGCACTGACTGCTTGGCTTCCGCAGCCCGGGTCGCTCGGCCTACCTCGGTCGCGCTGGGGTCCGCCGCCCTTCAGTCCGCGGTTACCACCTCCAGCCGCGGAAATATCCGCGACCTATGACGGTAAGTGCGGCAGGAGGCTGGGTGTCCTCGGAGGCTGCCCGCGCGGGCATTCCTGGATGAGTCAACGACTCGGCATCCGCGTGCGGTCGAGGTGAGTCGACGCGCGAAGTTGGGGTGAACCGACGCGCGCGGGTAGGATGCGCAGGTTGCCCGGCATACCCTCGCTGTCCCAGAAGGGGACGACGGATCGTGCCGGGCCGACGAATGCAGCCCTCCTGTCACGGACCGACCGTGGCCGCCTAGACCGAAGGAGGTGGGTTCACGCATGCGTCAGTACGAGTTGATGATCATCCTCGATCCCGAGATCGACGAGCGCACCGTCGCCCCGAGTCTCGACAAGTTCCTCGCCGTCGTGAAGAAGGACGGCGGAAGTGTCGACACCGTGGACATCTGGGGTCGGCGCCGCATGGCGTTCGACATCAAGAAGAAGTCCGAAGGCATCTACGCCGTCATCCAGATGACGGCCGAGCCGGCGACGGCTCAGGAGCTGGACCGGCAGCTGGGCCTCAATGAGGCCGTGCTGCGGACCAAGCTGCTGCGCCGGGACGCCTGAGCGACGGTAGGCCAGCCATGGCCGGCGACACCGTCATCACCATCATCGGCAATCTCACTGCCGACCCCGAGCTGCGGTTCACCCCTTCCGGCGCTGCCGTCGCGAACTTCACCGTGGCCTCGACGCCGCGGGCCTTCGACCGGCAGAGCAACGAGTGGAAGGACGGCGAGACGCTGTTCATGCGCTGCTCGATCTGGCGGGACGCGGCCGAGAATGTCGCCGAGTCGCTCAGCCGCGGCACGCGCGTCATCGTCTCGGGCCGGCTGAAGTCGAGGTCGTACGAGACCAAGGAAGGCGAGAAGCGCACCGTCGTCGAGATGGAGGTCGACGAGGTCGGCCCCTCGCTGCGGTACGCCACCGCCAAGGTCAACCGCACCCAGCGCGGTGGCGGTCAGGGCGGCTTCGGCGGTCAGGGTGGTCAGGGTGGTCAGGGTGGCTACGGCGGTTCGGCTCCGGCCGACGACCCGTGGGCCTCGGGCCCCAGCGCCGCACCGAGCCAGACGCCTCGTCCCGCTGCGGACTCCGGGTGGGGCGGCGCGCCGTCCTACGACGAGCCTCCGTTCTGATCGTCCTCCACATTCCCCAACCCATCCCGGGGCGCGAAACCCCGGGCTCTTCAGCCTCAAGAAGGAGAGCACCACGATGGCCAAGCCCGTTGTGCGTAAGCCCAAGAAGAAGGCGAACCCGCTCAAGGTCGCCAAGGTCGAGAACATCGACTACAAAGACGCCGCGCTGCTGCGCAAGTTCATCTCCGACCGCGGCAAGATCCGCGCGCGTCGGGTGACCGGCGTCTCGGTCCAGGAGCAGCGTCGCATCGCCAACGCCGTGAAGAACGCGCGTGAGATGGCGCTGCTCCCCTACTCGAGCTCGGCTCGCTGAGCCCGGCCCGAAGAAGGAGCACAGACCATGAAGCTCATCCTGACCCACGAGGTCAGCGGCCTCGGCGCTGCCGGGGACGTCGTCGACGTCCGTGACGGCTACGGCCGCAACTACCTCCTCCCCCGCAAGCTGGCCACCCCGTGGACCAAGGGCGCGGAGAAGGACATCGCCTCGATCCGCAAGGCCCGCGAGGTCCGCGAGATCAGCACGCTCGAGGCCGCGCAGTCGGTCAAGAAGCAGCTCGAAGGTATGTCGGTCGCCGTCCCGGCCAAGGCCGGCTCCGGGGGGCGGCTCTTCGGTGCTGTGTCCAGCGCTCAGATCGCCGACGCCGTCAAGGCCGCCGGCGGGCCAGAGCTGGACCGCCGCAAGATCGAGATCCCCGGTCACATCAAGACGACCGGCGCCTATGCCGCCTCGGTTCGCCTCCACCCGGAGGTCTCCGCGAAGGTCGCCTTCGAGGTAGTCCCGGCCTGACAAGCCACGATGCGGTATGCCGGTCAGATCCTGACCGGCATACCGCATCGCTGTTCGCCGCTCGGGGAAGTGACTCTCGTCGCGCCAGCCCCGCCGACCGGTACGACGTTTCCCCGAACGGGTTCGCTCTGGCGACGCGACCGCTGCCGCGCGGCTACTGGTTCGTGCGAGTGACGGCTGTCGTGCGGGGCGCTTGAGTGTCCGGACCGTCGCAGCGCGCGCACGTGATCGACGGTCCAGTGGGCGGACGTCGCGGAGTGGCCCGGCCGAGGACGTGGAGTGTCCTGGCCAGGGACGTGAGTGTCCCGGCCGAGCAAGGGGAGGGTCCTGGCCGAGGACGCTGAGCATCCGGGCCGAGGGCGTGAGTGTCCCGGCCGAGCAACGGGAGGGTCCTGGCCGAGGACGTGCAGTGGCCCGGCAGCTCCCAGGTGACCGCCTTCCGGGACGCTTGACCGGGATCGGGTGGCGCGGGGCCGGCG
>JBPOIZ010000093.1:0-14394 GCA_052034115.1 Actinomycetota bacterium | reverse complement strand
CGCACCCTGGGGACGACCCGCTCGACGTGGTGCTCATCTCCCGGCCGGACACGCCAGCACCCAGCGCTCGTGACGTCGCTGTGCTCGGCCCGTCTCTCCGGCTGGCCGGGGTCGAGCTCGGGTGGTCGCCGACCTGGCGGGAGGTGCTCGGCCTCGGCGTCCCGGTCGCCGTCGAGATCCCTCGACCGCCGGGTCATGCCGCCGCCCTCGATGACCTCGCGGCGACGCCCGGGGTGCGGGCCAAGTTCCGCACCGGCGCGACCCCGCAGTGGCCCTGGCCGACCGAGCGGGAGCTGGCGTATGTCCTGCAGGGCTGCGCGGACCGGGGGCTCGAGCTCAAACTCACCGGCGGACTGCACCACGCCGTGCGCGCCGACCACCCCGACCCGCACCACGGCCTGCTCAACGTCGTGGTCGCCGTCGCCGCGACCCGCGCCTTCAGCGAGATCCCGTCGATCGCTTCGGTCCTGACCATTCGCGACCCCGGCGCCCTGGTCGCCACCGTGACCGAGCTCCAGCCCGAAGCCATCGACGGGGTGCGCAGAACCCTGGTCGGTTTCGGGTGCTGCGAGGTGACCGACCCGCTGCGCGAGCTCGCCGCGCTCGACCTCATCCCCGGTTCGGAGGAGTTCTCGTGACCTGGCCCGCCATACCGGCTGATCATCCGTTCGGGCTCGACGCCCTGCCGTATGGCGTGTTCGAGTCTGCCGACGGCCCACACCTGGCCGTCCGGTATGGCGATGAGGCACTCGACCTCAGGGCCGTGGCCGACCGGGCTCCGGACACCCGATGGACCCGCGCCTGGCGTGCCACCACCCTCGATGACCTCCTCGCCCTGGAGCCGGCCGAGTGGGCTGCCGCCCGCGCCTGGCTGCAGGGGGCGTTGACCGACCCGGAACGCACCGCGGCCTGGGCGGCCTGCCTGCGCCCCGTCGCGGACGCGAGGATGCGCCTGCCGTTCACGGTCGGCGACTACGTCGACTGCTACGCGAGTGAGCACCACGCGACGAACGTCGGCCGGATCTTCCGGCCGGATGGTGAGGCGCTGACCCCCAACTGGAAACACCTGCCGATCGGCTACCACGGCCGCTCGCAGACCGTGGTCGTCTCGGGCACCGACATCGTGCGCCCCCGCGGCCAACGCCGTCCGCCGGGTTCCCCGGCGCCGGTGTTCGGGCCGTCGGTGCGGCTCGACATCGAGGCCGAGCTGGGGTTCGTCGTCGGAGGGCCGCGCACCGAGCTCGGCCGAGGGCTGTCGATCGGCGAGGCCGACGAGCGGATCTTCGGGGTCGTCCTGCTCAACGACTGGAGTGCCCGCGACATCCAGGCGTGGGAGTACGTCCCGCTCGGTCCGTTCCTCGGGAAGTCCTTCGCGACGTCCATCTCGGCGTGGGTGCTGCCGATGGCCGCGCTGGCCGGGTCGAGGGTGCCGCTGCCAGTCCAAGACCCCGAGCCGCTGCCCTACCTGCGCGGGGCCACCTCCAGCGGGTATGCCGTCCGGGTCGAGGTGGACGTCAACGGCAGCGTCGTGGCGCGGCCCGACTACGCGGGGATGTACTGGTCGCCCCAGCAGATGCTCGCCCACATGACGGTTAACGGCGCCACCACCGGAGCGGGCGACCTGTTCGGCTCCGGGACGATCTCCGGCCCCGGCCGCGATGAGCGGGGCAGCTTCCTGGAGCTGTCCTGGAACGGCACCGAGCCGTTCGCGCTGGCCGACGGCTCGACCCGGACCTTCCTCGAGGACGGCGACACGGTGACGCTGCGGGCCTGGGCGCCCGGGCCAGGGCCGGGATCACGAGTCGGTCTCGGCGAGGTGACCGGGACGATCCTCCCGGCCCGCTGACTCAGCGGGTTCGCACCACTTGGGTCTTGGCCAGCTTGTCGTGCAGTGCTTGCTTGTTGCGGTCCCACAACGGCCAGAGGGCATCGAGCAGGTTCGCCGGTCCCGCGACGAAGCTCAGCACGGGCAGCGAGCCGGCGACCCAGATCACCTGCCGCGCCAGGACAGTGAGGATGTTCAACTTGCCGGGCCGCTCGCGCAGCCGCACCCCGATGCCGAGCAGCTTCTTGCCCGGCGTCGCGCTCATCGTCAGGAGGAAGATCGACTCGTACAGCACGCCGATGACGACCGCCATGATGGTCAGTTGGGCCAGCGGTCCGCCGATGGCCGAGAGGATCTCGGTCGTCGTCGGGGTCGTGGGCTCCAGGCCCTGGTCCACCTGACGGGCGACGTCGTCGATGAGCGCGCCGTAGTAGGAGACGATCTTCGAGATCGGGCCGGACGCCGCGAACCCCGTGACGATCCCGAGGATGATCCAGTCGACGATGCGGGCGCCGAGCCGGCTCCCCAGACCCGCCAGCGGCACGCCGTCGGGCGTCGCCGGCACGCCGAGCGCCCACGGGGCGTTGGCCGCGGGCAGCTGCGACATCTGCGGCATCGACGGGTAGGCCGGTGCTGACGTCGACGGTGCCGACGTCCACGGGTCCGACGTGCCCGCGCCGGGCGCGCCATACGTCGGGGTCGCCGGCGTGGGAGTCGGCGCTGCCGGCGCGGCGGGGGCGGGCGGCGCGGCGGCGGGTGCTGGTGGCGCCTTCGGAGTGCGGTGGTCGGTCCAGGTCACGCCGTCCCAGTAGCGCAGCTGCGTGCTGTCCTGGGGGTCGTCATACCAGCCAGAAGGGGTGCTCATGCGCCCATCCTCACATGAGCGGGGCCCGGTGCTGCGCTACAGGCCGATGCCGATGTACTTCACCTCGAGGAACTCGTCGATGCCGATCGAGCCGCCCTCGCGACCCAGGCCGGACTCCTTGACGCCACCGAACGGCGCCGACGGGTTGGAGATCACGCCCTGATTGATGCCGACCATGCCCGATTCCAGGGCTTCACCGACCCGCAGGGCGCGGCGCAGGTCGTTGGTGAAGACGTAGGAGATGAGGCCGAACTCGCTGTCGTTGGCCGCGGCGACGACCTCCGCCTCGGTGGCGAACGGGGTCAGCGGGGCCACCGGGCCGAAGATCTCCTCACTGGCCATCATCGCGCTGGCCGGAACGCCGGTGACCACCGTCGGCGGGAAGAAGAAGCCCTTGCCGCCGGGTGCCTCGCCACCGGTGAGCACCGTGGCGCCCTTGGCGACGGCGTCAGCGACCAACTCGGAGACCTTGGCGACCGCGGCCTCGTCGATGAGCGGGCCGACCCGGACACCGTCCTCGGTGCCCCGGCCGACCGGGAGGGCCGCCATCGCCGCGGACATCCGTCGACCGAACTCGTCGATGATCGACTCGTGGACGTAGATGCGGTTGGCCGCCGTGCAGGCCTCGCCCATGTTACGCATCTTGGCGAGCATGGCGCCGTTGACCGCCTCATCGAGATCGGCGTCCTCGAAGACGATGAACGGCGCATTGCCGCCGAGCTCCATCGAGGTGCGCAGCACCTTGTCCGCGCACTGCTGCAGCAGGATCTTGCCGACCCGTGTGGAGCCGGTGAAGGACAGCTTGCGGGCCTTGCCCGAGCGGATGAGCGGCTCCATGACCGCGTTGGAGTGCATCGTCGTCACACAGTTGACGACCCCGTCCGGCAGCCCGGACTCTCGCAGGATGTCGACCAGCGCCAGCATCGACAGCGGGGTCTGGTGTGCCGGCTTGACGACGCTGGTGCAGCCGGCGGCGATGGCCGGGCCGAGCTTGCGGGTGCCCATCGCCATGGGGAAGTTCCATGGGGTGATGAGCAGGGTGGGACCCACCGGCTGCTTGGTCACCAGCAGCCGTGACCCACCGGCGGGGGCAGGCATGTAGCCACCGTCGATCCGCACCGCCTCCTCGGCGAAGTGCCGGAAGAACTCGGCGGCGTAGACGATCTCACCCTTTGCCTCGGCGACCGGCTTGCCCATCTCCAGGGTCATGAGCAGGGCGAGGTCGTCGATGCGCTCATGGAGCAGGCGGAAGGCCGTCATGAGGATGTCGTAGCGCTGCCGCGGGCTGCTCGTGCCGAACGAGGCCTGGGCGGCGACCGCCGCGTCGAGGGCGGCCGCGCCGTCTTCGGGCGTGCCGTTGGCGACCGCGCAGATCATCTCCCCCGTCGCGGGGTCGAGGATCTCCAGGGTGGCCCCGTCGCTCGCGTCGACCCACTGACCGCCGATGAACAGCTGCTTGGGGACCGCCGCGACGACCCGGGCCTCCTCGGGCGTGAGCTCGGCCTGGACGAACGACACCTGCGCGCTCATGGGTACCTCTCCATCGAGGGTGGTCGGCATACGAGGGTCAGCGTATGCCGTCCGCCCCCGTGGACGTCAGCGGGGGCGGCGTGAAGAGCCCGCCGGGCCGGGACGGCCCTGGCGGCGCGGGCCGCCGTGCGGACGCCGGCCTCCCCGCGGCCGGTCGACGATCCGGGCGACGGCCTCGTCGGTGACGGCCACCCCGGACGGCAGCGCGGCGCCGGTGGCGTCGTGCAGCGCCTTGTCCCCCGGCTCGGCGGACATCGGGCTGATCTCGACCCCGGCGTCGGCGGCGAGCCGCGCCATACCGCGCCGCTGGTGCGGCAGGGCGAGAGTCACGACGGTCCCCCGGGCCCCGGCCCGCGCGGTGCGGCCGGCCCGGTGGAGGTAGTCCTTGTGGTCGGCCGGCGGGTCGACCTGGATCACCGCGGTGACGTCGTCGACATGCAGTCCCCGGGCGGCGACGTCGGTGGCCACCAGCACCGGCAGGCGTCCGTCCTTGAAGGCGTCCAGCACCCGGCCGCGCTGGCCCTGGTTGAGGCCGCCGTGCAGGGCGGCTGCCACGATGCCCGCCTCGCGCAGCTGCGCGGCGACGCGGTCGGCGCCGAGCTTGGTCCGCACGAAGACCACGGTGCGCCCCTCGCGGGCAGCCAGCTCGGCGGTCAGTTGCTTCTTGTGCCGCGGGTCGATGTGCAGCACGTGGTGCTCCATCTCCGCCACGCTCGCGGTGCCCGGGTCGGTGGCGTGCTCGACCGGGTCGGTGAGGTAGCGATCGACCAGCTCGTCGATCCCCCGGTCGAGGGTCGCGGAGAACAGCAGCCGCTGCCCGCCGGCGGGGATCTGGTCGAGGATCGTCGTCACCTCGGGCAGGAAGCCCATCTCGGCCATGTGGTCGGCCTCGTCGAGGACCACGACGCTGACATCGGACAGGTCGGCTGCGCCGCGGTCGAGCAGGTCGATGAGCCGTCCTGGCGTGGCGACGAGCAGGTCGATGCCGCGCTCGAGGGCCTCGATCTGAGGGGCATAGGCCAGCCCACCGGCGACGAGGCGCTGACGCAGCCCCAGGGCCCGGGTCACCGGGAAGAGCGCGTCAGCCACCTGGATCGCCAGCTCACGGGTCGGCGTGAGCACCAGCGCGCGCGGGCGGCGGGATCGCGGCGCACCGCCCTGCAGGTGCAGGCGGGTCAACGTCGGCAGCCCGAAGGCCAGCGTCTTGCCCGACCCGGTCCGGCCCCGGCCGAGCACGTCCCGCCCGGCGAGCGCGTCCGGGATCGTGGCGGACTGGATCGGGAACGGTTCGGTGATGCCGTGCTGCGCCAGCTCCGCCGTGACGGCCGGTGGCAGGCCGAGCTCGGCGAACTTCGTCTCCACGTATGCCGGGGCCGGCACCTGAACCCGCGGCTCGGCAGCGCGTGGGGAACGGCTTTCGCTGCGCTCCGGACGCTCCCACCGGGGGGTCCGCTCACTGCGCTCCGGACGCTCCCACCGGGGAGTCCGCTCACTGCGCACCGGACGGTCACTGCGCACCGGACGGTCGCTGCGCTCCGGACGCTCCCACCGGGGAGTCCGCTCACTGCGCACCGGACGCTCACTGCGCACCGGACGCTCCCACCGGGGAGTCCGCTCACTACGCACCGGACGCTCGCCGCGCGCCGGCCGGTCACTGCGCGCCGGCCGGTCACTGCGCTCGGGACGCTCGCCGCCCTCGGGACGCGCCGGCCGCTCGGTTCGGGCCTTGCGCGCCTGAGCCTTCTGGGCCGCGGTCCAGCGGGCCTTGGACTTGCCGGAGGTAGGGGTCGATGACTTGGGCGCGCGCGAACGCGCGGTCTTGCTCATGCTCGTCGGTCTCTCTTCACTGCAGGGGACAAGGCGCGCCTGGACAGTTCACCGGCACGTGCCGGTGTGAAGATGCGAGCCTTCTGAGCCGATGCGGACGCATCGGACGAAAGGACTAGTCTACCCGCTCCGGGAGGGCACCCGCGCCAACCGCCGCCAGCCCCGGAGCAGGGCCACCGCAAGCACCACGCCGAGCAGGTCCACGGCCAGGTCCCACACGTCCCCGCTCCGGTTGGGCAGGACGACGTGTTGGATGAGCTCGCTGACCGGGGCATGGATCGCCAAGAGGACCGCCACCCACCGCAGCGGCAGGCCGGCCGCGGCACCGACGAGCACCGGCACGGCGAAGAGGGCCAGGTGGACCAGCTTGTCGGTCAGGCGAGGCGCGTGGACCTGAGGGGTCCGCGGCCAGTACAGGGCAGCGAGGTGCGCCAGCATCACCACCCCGAAGAGGACCCCCCACCAGGGTCGGACCACACGCACGCGCACGCCACGGCGAACGTGCCGCGCCTGCTCAGAGGTTCCCGCGACGCTCCTGCTCTCGCTCGATCGACTCGAAGAGGGCCTTGAAGTTGCCCTTGCCGAACCCCAACGACCCGTGCCGCTCGATGATCTCGAAGAACACCGTGGGCCGGTCCCCGATCGGCTTGGTGAAGATCTGCAGGAGGTAGCCCTCCTCGTCGCGGTCGACGAGGATCCGCCGCTTCTTCAGCTCCGCCACGGGCACCCGGACCTGCCCGATCCTGGCCCGCAGCTCGGGGTCGTCGTAGTAGGCGTCCGGGGTGTCGAGGAACTCCACCCCTTCGGCCCGCAGGGCGTCAACGCACTGCAGGATGTCGTTGGTCGCCAGGGCCAGGTGCTGGGCGCCGGCGCCGGAGTAGTACTCGAGGTACTCCTGGATCTGACTCTTGCGCTTGCTGAGCGCCGGCTCGTTGAGCGGGAACTTCACCCGGTGGTTGCCGTTGGCCACGACCTTGGACATCAGGGCGGAGTAGTCGGTGGCGATGTCGTCGCCGACGAACTCGGCCATGTTCACAAAGCCCATGACCCGGTTGTAGAAGTCGACCCACTGGTCCATCTGGCCAAGCTCGACGTTACCGACGACGTGGTCGAGAGCCTGGAAGAGCCGTTTGGGTGCCTCGGCCCGCTTGACGTATGACGACGACGCCGCGACATACCCGGGCACGTGCGGCCCGGCATACCGGACGCCGTCGACGACCCGCTGGACGAGGGTGTGCCGGGTCTCGCCATACGTGGCGATGGACGCCAGCCGGACCGTCCCGAACTCATCGGTGACGTCGTGCGGCTCGACGATCACCCGGGCACCGACGGAGCGGGCGTGCGCCACGCACCGGTCGACGTCGGGCACCTCCAGGCCGATGTCGACGACCCCGTCACCGTGCTTGGCGTGATGCGCGATCAGCGGGCTGTCCGGCGCGACGGCACCCTTGACGACGAACTTGATGGACCCGGACTTCAGGACGAAGGCCTTGTGGTCCCGGTTGCCGTGCTCTGGGCCGGAGTAGGCGATGAGCTCCATCCCCCACACCGCCTGGAAGTAGTGCGCGGACTGGGTAGCGTTGCCGACGACGAAGACGATGGCGTCCCACCCGGTGACCGGGAACGGGTCGTGGCTGTCGTCGTGGTCGACCAGCCCGACGAGCTCGCTGACCTGCGCCAGATCGAGGTGCGCGTCGCGTTCCTGGTCGGTGAGGGTCACATGCCGAGGCGGTGTCGCGGTCATGGGGTCGAGCGTGAGGTCCACCTCAGTCATGGTCAACAGGTCACGTCGCGACTGGTCACCCTGCACACAGTGCTGGCGGTATGGCGCTCAACGGTGGACACTTCGTCCATGATCGACGCACTCGACGCACGTCTGATCTCTGTCTTCACCGAGGACCCGGGGATCGGCGTCCTCGGGGCCTCGCGGGCCCTGGGGGTGGCGCGTGGCACGGTGCAGGCCCGGCTGGACCGGCTCGAGCGGCGCGGGGTGATCCGGTCGTTCGCGCCGACCATCGACCCAGCCCCGCTGGGCTACCCGGTGACGGCGTTCTGCACCGTCGAGATCCGCCAGGGCCGTGGCCACGAGCCGGTCGTGGCCCACCTGGAGGCGATCCCGGAGGTCCTCGAGGCCTACACCATCACGGGGGCGACCGACCTGATCATCCGGATCGTCGCCCGGGACAACGCCGACCTGCAGCGAGTCATCGATCAGGTCGTCGACGACGTCCACGTGACGCGGGCGTCGACATCGATCGCGTTGGCCACCAGGATCGCCTTCCGCACTGCGCCGCTCGTCGCCGCATCGGCGCGCTGACGGATCGCTCAGCCGAGCGCGCGGGCGAGGTCGTCGAGGAGGTCTGCCGGGTCCTCCAGACCGACCGAGATCCGGATCGTGCCATCCGTGATGCCCACCGCAGCGCGCGCCTGCGGGCTGAGCCGCCGATGGGTCGTCGTCGCCGGGTGAGTGACCAGCGATTTGGCGTCGCCGAGGTTGTTGGAGATGTCCACGAGCCGCAGCGCGTTCATCACCGCAAAGGCGTCCGCCTTGCCACCGTCGAGGGCGAAGGTGACCACGGTGCCACCACCGGACATCTGCCGCCGGGCGAGGTCGTGCTGGGGGTGCGAGTCCAGCCAAGGGTGCAGCACCGTGGTGACCCGAGGATGCCCGGCGAGGAACCGGGCGACCTCGAGCGCACTCTCGTGCTGGCGCCTCACGCGAAGCGACATCGTCTCCAGCCCCTTGAGCATGACCCAGGCGTTGAAGGGCGACAGGGCCGGACCGGTATGGCGCATGAGGTTCTTCACCGGTCCGCCGACGAAGTCCGCCGGCCCGAGGATCGCTCCCCCCAGGGCCCGACCCTGGCCATCGATGTGCTTGGTCGCCGAGTAGACGACGACGTCGGCACCGTGGTCGAGCGGCCGGGAGAAGACCGGCGTGCCGAAGACGTTGTCCACCACGACCTTCGCGCCGACAGCATGGGCCAGGTCGCTGACCGCGCGGATGTCGACGAGCTCCTGCATGGGGTTGCTCGGGGTCTCGAAGAAGACCGCTGCCGTCGGGCGGTCCAGGGCAGCACGCCACTGGTCGAGGTCGGGGCCGTCCACGAGGACCCGCTCGACCCCCCACCGCGGCAGGATCTCGTCGACGATGACGAAGCACGAACCGAACAGCGCGCGGGAGGCGACGATCCGCTCCCCTGCTCCGCACAGGGCGGCCAGCGCGACGAACACGGCCGACATACCCGAGGCAGTACCGAAGCACGCTTCGGCGCCCTCGAGCAGCCGCAACCGCTCCTCGAGCATGGCGACGGTGGGGTTGCCGTAGCGGCTGTAGATGAAGGCGTCGATCTCGTCCTTGAATGCCGCCTCGGCCTGCTCGGCGCTGTCGTAGACGAACCCGGAGGTCAGATACAGCGCCTCGGCGGTCTCGCGGAAGCTGCTGCGGCTCAGCCCCCCGCGCACGGCCAGGGTGTCGGGGCGCAGGCCCAGCGGTTCGGTCATCCCTGACGCCACGGCAGGCCCGCCGCCTTCCAGCCGCCCACTCCGCGGTGGTGCTGCCCGTCCAGCTGACCCTCGAACCCGTCGACGATGTTGTATGCCGGGCCGAGCCCGGCCGCCGTGGCCGCCTCCGCCGCGTGCATCGAGCGGACCCCGGAGCGGCACAGGAAGTAGACCGCGGTGCCGGGGCGGATCCCGGCCGCCACCAGCTGGTCGATGAACCCGTCGTTGCGCGCCCCGCCGGGATAGCCGACCCACTCCACTAGGACCGCCTGCTTGCCCAGCGCGTGCAGGTCGGGGACCCCCACGTAGGCCCACTCGGCCTGCGTGCGGACATCGACGAGGACGGCCGTCGGATCCTGATCGAGCGCGGCGTAGGTGTCCGCGGGCGTGACATCACCGGAGTAGCTCATGCCCGGCAGAGTAACGAGGCACTCACTGCCATCGCCCGGCTCGCTCACGTCGTGAGCGTGCCCCGGATGACCTCGTCCCACGGCGTCGGCGCCATACCGAAGTGATCCTGCGCGGCCGAGGAGTCCAGGACGAAGGGGCGGTCGAACTGGTAGGTGACCGCCTTCATCTCGCGGACCACCGGGACGACGGCGGAGAGCAGCGTGACCACCGGCACCGGCCAGGTGGTCAGTTTCGGACCTGCGACGCCCGCGGCAGCGCAGAGGTCGGCCAGGGCCTGACGCTGGCTGCGCGGCTCGTTGGTCGGGACCTGCCAGGTCCGCCCCCAGGAGCCTTCGTCGAGCGCGACGGCGGCCATGAGGCGTCCGACGTCGCGGACGTCGGTCCAGGAGTGCGGCGCATCCGGGTCGCCGAAGGTGCGCACCGTGCGCCCCTTGAGCGCGGTCGGCAGGAGGAGGGTCAACAGCGACCCGCCGTCCACGCCGGGCCCGAGGTAGTCCGCGGCGCGGACCTCGGCAGCGCGGACCCGGCCGGCCTGGTGTGCGGCCAAGGCGTCGGCCCACATCCGGGCCCGGACCTGCCCCTTGGTGTGGGTCGCAGCGTCGGGCAGCCCTTCGTGCATGGCCCCGGTGACCGGGCCGTAGGCATAGAGGTTCGAGGTGGTGACCAGGACCGCCCCGGTGCGCTCGGCGGCGGTGAGGATCGCGGCCGCCATCGGCGGCCACTCCTGCGGCCAGCGGTGGTAATGCGGCGGGTTGAGGCAGTTGTGCACCGCGGCCATGCCCTCGGCGGCCCGACTGAGCGCCTCGGCGTCGGCGGCGTCGAGCGCCGTGACCGCGATGCCGTCGCCCGCGCTGCGGCCGGAACGGCTGGCCACCAGCACGTCCTCGCCGCGGCGGGTCAGTTCGATGGCGGTGGCCCGTCCGACCGGCCCGGCGCCGAGGATGAGGTGTCGTCCCATGAGATGCGCTCCTTGAGTCGTTGTTGTGAGCAGTGCTCTTGTTTCAGAGCATCGCACACGAACGAGCGTCGAGCAAGAGCGGTGCTCGCAGTTGTTGTCAGTGCTCACGTCGAGCGGCATACTGGCCCGTATGACGACTGCCCCGGTGACCCGCACGGCTCGCAAGCTGGCTCGGGAGCACGTCATGGCCGCCATCGTGGCCAGCGCCCGCAGGCAGCTGGCGGAGGTCGGCGCGGCGGAGCTGTCGCTGCGGGCCGTCGCGCGCGAACTCGGCATGGCCTCCTCGGCCGTCTACCGGTATGTCGCCAGCCGCGACGAGTTGCTGACCGCCCTGCTCGTGGAGACCTACTCCGAGCTCGGCGCCAGCGCCGAAGCCGCCGAGGCCCACACGGCGACCGACTCGGCGCACGCGCGATGGGTGGCGGTCTGCCACGCCGTGCGGCGCTGGGCCTTGGCCCATCCGCATGACTACGCCTTGCTCTACGGCACTCCGGTCATCGGCTACGCGGCACCGCAGGACACGGTCGCCGCCTCCGGCCGGGTGACCGGTGTCTTCGCCCGGCTCATCGGCGCGATGCCACCAGCGCCGCCCGAATCTGCCGCGGGTGAGCCGTCCCCCGCGCTCGCCGGGATGCGGTCCTACGTGCCCGGAGTGTCCGATCCGGTGCTGGTGCGCGCGATGCTCGCGTGGACCGCAGTGTTCGGGACGATCTCGTTCGAGATGTGGGGCCACCTCGTCGGGGCAGTCAGCGACCCGGACGAGTATGCCGACCTCGCCTTCCGTCGGCTCGCCACGGACCTCGGGCTTCCGACGCAGCGCCCCTGACGGCTACTCCTCGTCGTCGCCTGGAGCGATGCCCTCGTAGATCTCCTTGCACGTCGGGCAGACCGGGAACTTCTGGGGGTCGCGGCTCGGCACCCACACCTTGCCGCACAGGGCCACGACCGGGGTGCCGAGCACCATCGCCTCGGTGATCTTGTCCTTGCGGGCGTAGTGGGAGAACCGCTCGTGATCCCCCGGCTCGACAACCTGCTCCTCGACGAGTTCGCGTTCCAGCACCGAGGTGCCAGGTGCCGGGGCGGACGGCGCGGTCGGGGCAAAGGGCTCGTCGAGGGGTGCCATGGCCGAAGTGTAGGCGGCCAGGGTCAGTTCAGCTCGGGGTCGTCGGGGTATGACGCCACCAGTTGCAGCATGCCGGGCTGGCGCCGCAGCACGGTCTCCCACAGGCCTTCGGGTCGATCGGTGAAGGCGTCCCGAGGCTCGGCGTCGACGACGAACCAGTCGCCACGGCGGATCTCGCCTTCGAGTTGCCCGGCGGACCACCCGGCATACCCGGCGAAGACCCGCATCCCGGCGACCTCCGGTGCGACGATCCCGGGCGGAGCGTCGAGATCGACGATCCCCACCCCGCCGAAGAGGCGGCGCACGCCCAACGTCTCGCTGACATCGCCGGGCACCGTCACCAGGCCGACGGCCGAGTCGAGCGAGACCGGGCCGCCCTGGAAGAGCGTCGCCGGCGAGGTGCACACCTCCCCCCACCCGGGGAGGACGGCATCGACCGCCGCCTCCATCGGACGGTTGAGCACCACGCCCTGCGCGCCGTCGTCGTCGTGGTGCAGGACGAGGATCACCGATCGGCGGAAGACGTCGTCGCCGACCTGCGGGGCCGCGATGAGCAGCCTCCCGGAGTGCAGCGGCCGCGTCACGCAACCAGTCTGCACCACGGGCGCTCAGACGGCGGCGACCCTGGCACGTCGCGAGATGTCGGCGCAGTCGAGGCAGATCTCGTCGGGCACCAGGCCGATCGCCATGAGTCGGGCGAAGAGCAGGCAGCCGACGCACACCCCGAAGGCCGCCTCCAGGAACGGGAAGACCACCATGACGACCCCGATGACGAGTGCCGCGGTGTCAGCCCAGGCGACACCGGTCAGCGCGTGGGCGAGACCCAGGGCCGCGACCGCCGTGGTGAGCACCGCCCCGATGGTCGCCGCGAACCGCTTGGGTGGTCCCGCCGTCGGCCGGGGACCGACGGGCACTCGCGGCCGCACGAACCGCAGCACGAGCTGGGCGAGCGGGCTCAGCTGCGGGCCGAACGCGGCGCGCAGGACGAAGTCGCAGGCCAGCACGGCATACAGCCACCAGGCGCCGGTCGCCAGGGCAACCGCACCCAGGATGAGGACCAGGGCGGCGACGAGCCGGACGGTGACCTCGTCGACAACACGTGGGTACGTCGGAGGGAACATGCGTCAGATTATGCGACACATAACCACGCGTTACCGACTCCGCGGCGGGATCGTCTCACCATGCGGCGCCGCCTACAGTGGTGCGATGGCCGACCACACCGCATCGGACGTCGTCGTCGTCACCGGCACCGGGATCGCCCGGGCGGCCGCCGACGTCGTCTCCCTCTCGCTGGCCCTGCGCGCCGGCGCCCCCGACGTTTCCGCAGCGCTCAGCGGCGTCACCGCCACCATGGACGCGGTCACGGCAGCTGCCCGCGAGGCCGGGCTGCGCGACCGGGACATCGCCTCCACCGGCGCCGGAGTCCAGCCGCAATATGACCGCGAGGGGATGCGCGTGGTGGGCTACCAGGCGCACCACCAGCTCACCCTCGTCGTCCGCGACGTGGCTGCCGTCGGCGCCGTCGTCTCCGCATGCGCCACCGCCGCCGGCAACGCCCTCAGCGTCGACGCCATCACCTTGGAGATCGCCGACCGCCGACCACTGGAGCAAGGCGCCCTCGACGCGGCGTTCGCCCACGCCCGAGCCAAGGCCGAGCAGCTCGCCACGTTGTCCGGGCGCACCCTGGGCGCGGTCCGCACCGTCCTGGAAGGCACCACTGCGGGTATGCCGATGCCGCCGGTCGCCTATGCGGCCAAGGGCCGCCTCGGCGCGGCAGACATGGCGATGTCCGTCGAAGCCGGCGAGCACTCGGTGACCGCGACGGTCACCGTCACGTGGTCCCTCGACTGACACAATCCGCCCTCAGGAATACCCCACCCCGTATACCGGTTGGAGCAGTCATGGCAACCATGGAGCTGACCGCTGCGAACTTCGAGCAGACCATCGTCGAGAACGACATCGTCCTCGTGGACTTCTGGGCCGCCTGGTGCGGGCCGTGCCGGGCGTTTGCGCCGGTGTTCGAGAAGGCCTCTGAGACGCACCCCGACATGGTCTTCGGCAAGGTCGACACCGAGGCCGAGCGGGGGTTGGCCGGCGCCGCGAACATCACCAGCATCCCGACCCTCATGGTCTTCCGGGAGGGCATCCTCGTCTTCGCCCAGCCGGGTGCACTGCCGGCCCCGGCACTCGAGCAGGTCATCACGGCCGTCAAGGAGCTCGACATGGACGACATCAAGAAGCAGGTCGCGGCCGCCGAGGCCGAGCGCGCCGCCGCTCCGAGCGCCTGCGGTCCAGCACGGCGAAGGCCGCCCGGACGGCCGGGCGGCCTTCGCCGTGCGCTCACGCGTGAG
>JBPOIZ010000113.1:0-3694 GCA_052034115.1 Actinomycetota bacterium | reverse complement strand
GGTCAAGCTCGTCTACATCGACCCGCCGTTCAACACAGGGCAGGCGTTCGAGCACTACGACGACTGGATGGAGCACTCGACCTGGCTGTCGTTCATGCGCGAACGGCTCCTGCTCATCCGGGATCTGCTGTCGCCAGACGGCTCGGTCTGGGTCCATCTGGACGACGCCGAGGTCCATCACATGCGCGTGATGATGGATGAGGTCTTCGGCGCGACGAACTTCCTTGGCACAGCCATATGGAAGCGTCGGAACGACCCTCGGAACACCGCGCAACACCTCTCAATGGACCACGACACGGTTCTCGTGTTTGCGCGCGACCTACCGAGGTGCCATTTCAACCAGTTGCCACGGACTGCCGCCATGGACAGCGCCTACACGAATCCGGATGGCGACCCGCGCGGGCCCTGGAGACGCGGCGACCTGGCCGCGCGCAACTTCTACAGCAAGGGGCTCTACGCGGTTACCACTCCCTCGGGCAAAGTCATCCCAGGGCCGCCGAGCGGGAGCTACTGGCGAGTGTCTGAAGAGGAACTGAGCCGTCTGGACGAAAATGGCCGTATCTACTGGGGCACCCAGGGCGACTCACGGCCGTACTTGAAGCGCTTTCTGTCGGAAGTTGCCGGAGGTCGAGTGCCGAGCAGCGTTTGGCACCCAGAGGAAGTTGGCTTCGTCCGAAATGGCAAGGAGGAGGCGCGCGCACTGGTGGGGGACGTATTCGCCACTCCGAAACCGGAACGGTTGCTCGAACGCGTGCTGCAGGTCGCATCCGTCTTCGGGGACATCGTCTTTGATTGCTTCGCTGGGTCTGGCACGACGGCGGCGGTGGCACACAAGATGCGGCGGCGTTGGGTCACTGCGGAGCTGTCCCCCTCGACAGTGGAGCAGTTCACGCTGCCCCGCCTGACGAAGGTGGTTGCCGGCGAGGACCCGGGCGGCATCACGAAGGCCGTCGGCTGGGAGGGTGGCGCTGGTTTCCGGACGATCACGGTGGGGCCGTCGATGTACGAGAACACGCCCGTTGGAGTACTCCTCGCGGAGTGGGCGACGAACGGACGATTCGCCCGCGCGGTGGCCGGGCAGCTCGGCTTCGAGTTCCAGCCGGACGCCGCTCCCCTCTGCGGCATACGAGGACGGATGCGACTGGCCGTCATCGACGGCACGGTGGGCCCCGAGGAGGTCCGGCAGGTCGTCGGTGCGTTGGGTGAGAAGGAGCGGGTGACGATCGTGGCGAAGTCGGTTCTGCCAGCGGCGGAGTCGGCGCTGGCAGAGACCAGTCCGGGCTCGCGGATCCGCAAAGCCCCCCGTGATCTCCTCACGAGCGGGGCGCGGCGGACGCGGCGACGCACCGAGGCGGCCACACGGCATACCGAAAGCCCCCCGGAAGGATCGGGCTCGTGAGGATCGACTACGACCCCAGCCTGGTCGAGCAGGTGAGCTACAACCTGGACCTGCGCGAGCCGAACCAGCAGGCCCTCGACGCGCTGGCGAAGGCGCTGGACAGCGCCGAGCCGGGCGCAGAGCTCATCGCCGACCTGGCAACCGGCGTCGGCAAGACGTACATCGCCGGCGGGCTGTTGGACTACCTCTACGAATCCGGCGTGCGCAACGTTCTCATCGTCACGCCGGGGTCCACGATCCAGCGCAAGACGATCGACAACCTCACTCCCGGCCACCCGAAGTATCTGCGCGGGCTGCAGTCGCGTCCGATGGTCATCACCCTCGACACCGTCGAGCGCGGCGAGGTCGGGGCGGCGCTGGCCGACGACGACCGACTCAAGGTGTTCGTCTTCACGGTGCAATCGCTGTTGCGGCCGAACAAGGAGGACCGACGGCGCGCCTTCCAGCCGCACGAGACGTTGGGCATCGCGGTGCGCACCTATCTGGAATCGGCCGACGACTTGGTGGTGATCGCCGACGAGCACCACGTCTACTACTCCGGGTCGGCCAAGAAGTTCGAGGCGGCGATCACGGAGCTGCACCCGCTGGCAACGATCGGGCTGACCGCGACCCCCCACGCTGCGTCCGAGTCGATGGTCGTCTACCGATATCCGCTGTCGGAGGCGATCGCCGACGGCTGGGTGAAGATCCCGGTCCTCGTAACCCGAGCGGACGGCATCCACGACGTGCGCACCCAACTCGCGGACGGGCTCACGCTGCTCGACGCGAAGCGGGAGGCCATGCTGGCCTACTGCGCGCAGGCCCGGGGGCGGACGTTCGCCGAGCCGGTGATGTTCCTCGTTGCCTCCACGATCGAGGAGGCCACGGAGTATCGCGACCTCCTGATCGGCCCGGACATGCTCGGGTCGGCAGAGCAGGTGCTACTGGTCACCTCGGAGGAGCCGGACGCGACGCTGGCCATGTTGGACCAGGTGGAGGATCCGAGGTCGCCGGTGCGCGCGGTGGTCTCGGTGTCGATGCTCAAGGAAGGCTGGGACGTCAAGAACATCTACGTCATCGCCTCCGTGCGCTCCATGGAGTCCAGCCTGCTCACCGAGCAGATCCTCGGCCGCGGGCTTCGTCTGCCCTTCGGCCAGCGGACCGGCAACCCGATGCTGGACACGGTGGAGGTTCTTTCGCACCGGTCATTCGCGACCCTGCTCAAGCAGGCGAAGTCACTGCTCGAGCAGACTCTCGGCGACCGGGTCGACCAAGCGTCCGTGGTGGTCAACCGGGTGTCGGGGCGGTTCACGGCCGGCACCGGCGTCGGTGGTGGGGGGGAGCTCTCGGGCGACATCTTCCCGGTTGGCGGGACTGTCGAGATTGACCTGCCCGGGAGGGCAGCAACCGACCCTGACCAGGGACGCCTTTTCGAGGTCGACGGCGACCAGGGTGCCGGAGCAGACTCGCGGCATACCGGACTGATGGTCTCGACGCTCGACGCCCGAATCAGTGCGGGTGTGACATCGGCGGAGACGTTGCGAAGGGTGTTGACCCCACGGACGCCGGGCGGGGTGAAGATCCCGCTCTTCCTTCCGTCGATCGTGGCCCGGTGGGAGCGGGACCGCTTCACGCTGGCGTCGATCAATCTGGACTCCGTGGAGGCCCTGGGCCGCACCTTCGCGCGCGACAACGCCGCCACCCTGACCCGCAAGGCCATCGACGCCGAGCGCGATGCCTCCGGTGCTGCCCACGTCGTCATCCGCGACGAGATGGAGCAGGTGATCGCAACGCAGAGCGCCA
Organism: Actinomycetota bacterium; assembly: GCA_052034115.1. Lineage (GTDB taxonomy): Bacteria > Actinomycetota > Actinomycetes > Actinomycetales > Dermatophilaceae > Lutibacillus. The sequence goes on along the minus strand of JBPOIZ010000113.1, from coordinate 513 downwards.
TGCCGTTCGACACGATCGAGAACGACCTGGTCGGACGGCTCATCCGGACCAACGCTGTCGAGGCCTCCGTGACCGAAGTCAACGCGGCGGTCGGCGTGGCCCAGGCCTTCCTGGCTGGGGCGGGCGTGGCCGAGCAGACGCCGTGGCGGCCCGAACACGGACGCCTCGCGACCGCCCGGCTCACCGAGTGGATCCTCGCTAAGCAGACCTCCTCGCCGGCCCGGGAGGTGCGCGAGGTGCACCTGACGCGTTGGCCCGACCCGTCGGAGCGTTACGAGACCCGCCCGGCGGCGGATCGACAGGTCGTTACCGCCGCGCGCGACTTCGTGCGTGGGTATCCGTATGCCGGCTACGCCAAGTCGATCTACGCGGTCAACGCCTTCGATGCATACTCCACCGAGTTCGTCCTTGCCGATCTGTTCGAGAAGTCAGCGCCGGTTCGCGCATGGGTGCGGATCGACGAGACGGTGCCCCTGCGGATCAGCTACGTATCCGGAGCGCTCCAGCGACAGT
>JBPOIZ010000072.1:0-22628 GCA_052034115.1 Actinomycetota bacterium | reverse complement strand
TGCGGCTGAGGAGGCCGTGGTAGCGAGCATGCTTGCCGCACCCACGGTCGTGGGCCGCAGCGGTCACATCGTTCCCGGACTCCCGGTCGAGGCAGTCCGCAGACTTCTCACGGAGAGTTCGTAGGCTCACGGCGGCAGCCCGTGCGGGGGTAGCAGGTCCCGGAGCCACCGCCGGGGTTGGCTCTCTGGTGGTTGGCGCCTGGTGGTAGCCCGCACGGGGGTGACTGCTCCCGTGGTACCAGTCCCCTGGTGGGTCGTTCCGGGGCTGCTGGGTTGCCTGCGCCGTGGGACGGCGCGCCGGGGATGCCGCGCCGGGCCTCGCCGGTGGGTTGCCTGCGCCGGGCCGCGCCGATGGGTCGCCCGCGCCGGGCCGCGCTGTGGGTCGCCCGCGCCGGGCCGCGCTGTGGGTCGCCCGCGCCGGGCCGCGCTGTGGGTCGCCCGCGCCGGGGTTGCCCCGGCAGGTGGCTTCCCGGGTGACACCGAGCAGGTTCTGGGCTACCCGGTGTCCGGCCACATCGCGGGCTCGTCCAGGTCGTGCCAGTGCCACTCGCTTTCGGCTTCGTCGCTGGCCTGGACGTCGTCGGCCCACCAGTGATCGCTCTTCGCCGTGGCCCCGGCCTCATAGGGTTGCGCGTCCGCGCTGCACAACGGCGGCAGGGTGGCGCCGGGCAACCAGTGGGGTTGGGGTGGGGGTGGCATGCTCTGACCGGCGGATGGAGAGGAACTGCCCACGAGTCGGACCGCGCCGAGTCTTCGCTCCGGCGCGGCGGGCTCGACGTCGGGTGGCCGTGGGCGAGCAGCTGCCGGATGCCGAGCATCGCTCGGCGAATGCGGACGATCGGCCCGCGCGTCATGCTGGACGCCGTGCCCATCGGATCGAGCCGGATGGGAGCGGGCGACCGGCCACCCGGGTGCGACAGGTGCGGCAGGCAGCGCAGAAGGTGCTACAGGGGCGGCATCCAGTGCCGAAGGTGCAGCGGGTGCTGCAGGGGCGGCATACGGTGCGGCGGGTGCGACAGGTGCGACAGGTGCGACCAGCGCTAGGTCGTAGCTGCCGGGACGGCAGTCCCAGACGACGACGCCGTCAATCAGCGAGCCCTGGAGTCGGTCGCGGTGAACGACCGTGTGATGCCGAGCGCACAGCAGCGCAGCGTTGCTCAGGTCGGTGCGCCCGTCATCGGCCCAGTGCCGCAGATGATGGGCGTCGCACCAATGCGGCGGGCGTTCGCAACCCGGGAAGGTGCACCCACTGTCGCGCAGCCACAACGCCGCGACCTGGCCGGGGCTGAACAGCCGCACTGACCTACCCAGCTCCAGTGGCTCGCCCCGGGCGCCGAGCACTGCCGGAATGATCCGTGCGTCGCAGGCCAGACGGCGCACTGTTTCGGGAGCCAGCCGGGTGCCGTGGTCGATGCCACCGAGCGTTCGCCCTGCGTCGAGTCTGGTCCGGAGGTGGTCGACATCCATGGTGAGGATCAGGGTCGCCTTGACACCTCCGCCGGGCTTGTCATGGCTTGTCTCGGTGGCCCTGCGGCACACCTCGATGAGGGCCTCGGCCCGCCGCTGCCGCGCGCCGCGGAGGTCCGGTGCGCCGTCGGGGCCGGCTTGGGGAGCACTGAGCGGTCCGATGGCGGCCTCCAGCACCGATCGGCCCTCCTCGTCAAGGACGAGCTGATAGGTGCTGATGCCGTCCCGCTCGGTGACCGCTCCGGAGAGGCTGACCGCTCGGTGGTGGGAGTCCTGGACCCGCTGCAACTCGCCGTCGCGGCCATACCGCGCGAGCAACTCGGTGCGCAGCGCCGCCACCGATCGAGGCCCCCAAGCACCCAGAACGATCATCGCGTCCACGGCCGACTCCTCGACCCCGTCGCGCTCGGTGTTCAGCGAGGGCCGCAGCCGGTGCATCTCGCTGAGCACCCGGTGGGCCGTGGGCACATCGAGCCGGCCGTCGCACAACGCCGCCTTCACCCTCGCGTGCGCGACGTCTGCGGAGTGCAGGTGCAGTTGGTCGATCAGTGACCCCAGGGGCCGCGCGCCCCGGCCGGCGAGAGACGGCGCATTCGCCGCGACCCAACCGTCGGTGGTCAGTTGTGACGACGCGATCGTGCCGCGCGAGCGGGCCTCGAGCGCCACTGCAGCCCGACCCGCCGATGCGGAGGCAGCGATGTCGTCGAGGGCCTCCATGAGGGCTCCGAGCTCGGTGTCGCCGGCCGCCCACAGCGCCTCGGCGATCCCCGTCAGCGCCACCGCGGCCGCGCGCAGCGACTCCATGCGCGCCGCCAGTGCCGGTGTCGAGCTCATATCTCGACGCTACACCCGACCTCTGACAACGTGCCCGTTCACGGGTAGTAATCGATCAAATATACGATTGATCGAGCGCTCATGCGCGGGGATTGGAGCGCGGACATCAGCAGCGCCGGCGAGGGGCAGCCGGTCCAGGAGCAGCCCTGCCCGGGGGCGGTGCCGGCCTGAGCTCTGGCGTGGCAGCGCCGGCGAGGGGCAGCCCGTCAACGAGCACCCCTGCGGTGAGGGGGACGGGGGTGCCCCGACTGATCTCTACGTCGCGTGACAGGCGGCAGCGTGCGGCCCCTGGCCAGGCAGGACCGCTGGCGACTCGCCCTCACAGCGTGCCCGCAGCGCGGCCGCGGTCGACTGGGTCGCCATCGAACCAGCACCGGTCGACGCAGCAACACGCGCCTCAGAACCGGTCGGCCCAGCACCGGTCGACGCAGCAAGACGCGCCAAAGAGCCGGTCGGCCCAGCACCGAGCCCGGCATACAGCGGGCAGCGCGGACGGAACCGGCACCCAGTGGGCACCTTCGTCGCATCCGGTGGCTCTCCGGCCAGGACCGTGGGGTCCAACCGCTCGACCTCCGGCACCACGGACAGCAGCGCCTGCGTGTACGGATGGCGCGGCGCCGCCAACACCTCCTCGACCGCCCCCAACTCCACGATCCGACCGAGGTACATCACCGCGATCCGGTCCGCGATGTTCCACGCCAGCCCCAGATCGTGGGTCACCACGACCACGGTCAGCCCGAGTTGCTCTCGCAGCCGCAGCAGCAAGGCGAGGATCTCCCCACGCACCGACGCATCGAGGGCGGACACCGGCTCGTCGGCGACGAGCACCGACGGCTCGAGGGCGAGGGCACCGGCGATGACGACCCGCTGCCGTTGCCCTCCGGACAGCTCGTGCGGATAACGCAGGAAGAACCGCTCCGGCGGGCGCAGCCCGGCCTTGGTCAGGGCCGCCGACACCAGCTCGACCTCGTCGCCGGGCACAGAGTGGATCCGCAACCCCTCGGCGACCGCCTCGTAGACACTGTGCCGCGGGTTCAACGCTCCGGTCGGATCCTGCAGAACGAGTTGCACCGTGCGCCGGTATGCCGTCAGGCCCTTCGCGGACCGCGGCAGCGCGGCGCCGTCGTGGGTGACTTCACCGGACGTGGGCGACACGAGCCCAAGCAGCGCGCGCGCGAGCGTGGACTTGCCGCACCCCGACTCCCCGACCAGGGCGAGGATCTCGCCGCGGTGCACGTCGAGCTGCACACCGTCCACGGCCCGCACCGTGTCTGCGCCCCGACGGAAGCCGATGTGCAGGTCACGAGTGGCCAGCACCGGAGCCGAGCTCCGCTGAGCACCTGACCCTTCGGCCGGAACTCCCTGCGGTATGCCGGTCATCGCCGCCCCTCTCGTTCGATCGGGTGCAGGCAGGCGACGTCGTGCCCGTCGAGGGGCCGCAGCGCCACCTCGGCCGCCCGGCAGTCCTGCTCGGCCCGAGGGCACCGCGGCTCGAAGGCGCACCCCGCGGGCAAGTCGGCCAGGTCCGGTGGGTCCCCGGGCAGGCCACGCGGTGCGAACCGAGAGGTCGGGTCGCCGATCGTCGGGAAGGCCGCCGACAGCCCTGCCGAGTAGGGGTGCCGCGCCGCGTCGAAGACCGACCGAGCGGGCCCGGACTCGACGACTCGGCCGGCATACATGACCTCGACCCGATCGCACTCGGTGCCGAGCACGGACAGGTCGTGACTGATGATGAGCAGACCGAGCCCGCGCTCCTTGACCAGCGCGGCGAGCAGGTCGAGGATCTGCGCCTGCACCATGACGTCGAGTGCGGTGGTCGGTTCGTCGGCGAGCAGCAGCCGCGGGTTGCAGGCCAACGCCATGGCGATCATGACCCGCTGGCGCTGCCCACCGGAGAGCTGGTGCGGGTATGACGAGGCCCGGCTGGCCGGGATGCCCACCTGCGTCATGAGGTCCACGGCCCGACCGCGCGCTTCGTCCTGGCCGACGCGCTCGTGAAGCAGGATCGGCTCGGCGATCTGCCGGTCGACACGCTGCACCGGGTTGAGCGAATGCAGCGCCCCCTGGAAGATCATCGAGGCCCGGGCCCAGCGCACCGCGCGCACCTGCCCCCACGACATCGTCAGGACGTCGGCGCCGTCGAGGCGCACCTGGCCGGCGACCTGCGCCGAGGCCGGCAACAGGCGCAGCACCGAGGCCGCCACGGTCGACTTGCCGCAGCCGGACTCGCCGGCCAGCCCGACGACTTCTCCGGATGCAACGCTCAGGTCCACTCCGCGCACCGCGGGCACCGGTCCGCTGCGCGAGGTGTATGTCACGTGCAGGTCGCTGATCTGCAGCAGCGGCGCCTGGTGGGACCTCGACACCTCCGGGGTGGCCGACTCGACGCTCATGACTCCCGCCTCGGGCTGAGGACGGCCTCGATGGCGCGACCGACGAGCATGAACGACAGGACGACGAGCACGACCGCCACGCCGGGTGGGATGACGTACCACCACTTCCCGGAGCTGATGGCACCAGCCGATTGGGCGTTGTCGAGCATCGTCCCCCAGGACACCTGCGAGGGGTCACCGAAGCCGAGGAACGACAGCGTGGTCTCGGACAGGATCGCGATGGCCACGGTGAGGATCGTGTTGGCCAGGACGAGCGGCATGACGTTCGGCAGGACGTGCTGAGTCATCTGGTGCCAGTGCCCGGCACCGAGCACCCTGGCCCGCTCCAGGTAGGGCCGTCCCTCGATGGCCAAAGTCTGGGCCCTGACCAGCCGGGCCGTGCCCGGCCAGGACGTGGCCCCGATGACGATGATGACGTTCGTCAGGGAGGGGCTCAGGACGGCGGCCAGCGCGATGGCGAACGGCAGGAACGGAATGACGAGGAACCAGTCGGTGAACCGGTTGAAGATCTCGCCGACCCAGCCGCGGAAATGACCCGCGGCGATCCCGACGACCGTCCCGATGACGATGGAGATGGCCGTCGACGCCAGGCCGACGAGCAACGAGACCCGCGAGCCCCAGATGAGCAGGGTGAGCACCGACCGACCGCTCTCGTCGGTGCCGAGGGGGTACACGGCGCTCGGGGGCGCCAGGGCCGCGCCGGTGGCTTTGGTGACGAGCAGGCCCTCACGATCGGCGAGCAGTGGCGCCAGCAGGGCGATGAGGACGAAGAGGACGAGCACGACCAACCCCGCCATACCCGCCGTGTGCTGACGGAACTGGGCCCAGAAGCGCGCCATGGCGGTGCGCCGTCGGCGCCACGCGATCGCTCGGGGGCTCAATGCGCCGGCTGTGGCGGTCATGATGTCCTCACTCTCGGGTCGAGGACGCCATACAGCAGGTCGGCGAGCAGGTTCGCGACGACGACGCCGACGGACAGGACCAGGAAGATCGCCTGTAACAACGGCACGTCCGGCCCGCGAAGCGCCTGGTAGGTCAGCTGCCCCAGCCCTGGCCACGAGAACACCGACTCGACGGTGATCGCCCCGCCGATGATGAAGCCGAGGTTGAGGAAGACCAGGGTCAGGGTGGGCAGCAAGGCGTTGGGCACGGCATGGCGACGACGGACCAGGGCGTCGCGAAGCCCCTTGGCGCGCGCTGTGTGCAGGTAGTCCGAGCCGATCTCGTCGAGCAGCGACGAGCGCATCACCAGGGCGTATTCGGCGAGGTAGGCCAGCGTCAGGGTGAGCACCGGCAAGGTGAGATGGGCGATGGTGTCGTCCAGCTGCGCCCAGAACCCGCTCACCCCCGTCACGGAGGTCATCCCGCCGCTGGGAAACAGGCCCGGCAGGGGCCCGATCCCGGCCGAGAACGCGATGATGAGCAGCATGCCCAGCCAGAACTCCGGCATGGCGTACAGGATGATCGAGCTGGTCATCGCGGTCTTGTCGAAAGTGCTCCCACGGCGCCAGCCCGCGTGGATGCCGATCCAAGTGCCGATCACCGTGGCCAGCAACGTGGCCGTCCCGATGAGCAGCACGGTGGGCCAGACCCGCTCACCGATGACCGAATAGACCGGCTGGCGGAACTGCACCGAAAGCACGTCCGGGTTGAACGGATTGCGCACGTAGGCCCAGAACTGCCCCCACAACGACTCGTCCAGGTGCAGGCTGCGGCGCAGGTTGGCCAGCTGCTCGGCATCGACCTGCCGGCCGCGGGTGTACGTGCGCACCGGGTCGCCGGGCAGCATCCGGAAGAGGAAGAAGTTGAACACCAGGACGAAGGCCAAGGTCAGCACCGAGGTGCCGACCTGGCGCAGCGCCCAGCGCGACCCCGCGTTCACTCGCGCACGTCCTCGAGCAGCCGGTTGCGCCGCCCCAGCCCGTAGCCGCCGCCGAACAGCAGCAAGCCGCCGAGGAGCATCCCCACCAGCAGCGACGGCGACAGCGATCCGCTCCCGGTGCCCGACCCGGTGGTGGCCCCCGAGGTGCCCTTCTGGGCGGCGTCGAAGTCGGCCTTGGTCATGACGTTGCGGTAGGTGTACGTGCCGTACTGGAAGACGACCACTCCGTCGGGATCGGGCTGCGCCTGCAGCCCGGCGATCCGGTCGCTGCGGTAGGGCTGCAGGTCGTCGTAGTAGTACTCGAGCAGGTAGGGCGCGTCGTCATACAGGATCTTCTGCATGGCCTTGCCGGTGGCCGCCCGCTGAGTCGGGTCGACCTGCGTCTTCTGCAGGGCATAGAGCCGGTCGTACTCCTCGTTGCAGTAGAACCCGTCGGACAGGCCGGCGAGGATCTCGCCGCCGTCCTTGTAGGAGCGTTGCTCGCAGGTGAAGACGGACAGCTGGAAGTCGGGGTCCGGCTCGACGACCCACCCCCATTCGAAGAGGTCGAATTCGCCGGTGGTCACCGCCTCGGTGAGCTGGTCCTCGCTGATCGTCTTGGGCAGGACCTGAACCCCGACCTGGGCGAACCACTCCTTGACGAAGTCCATCGTCGTCTGGGAGGCCTTGGACTCGGCGCGCGCAAAGAACCGCAGCTTGAGCGGCTTGGTGCCATCGGGCATGGTCCGTATGCCGTCCGCGCCGCGGCGGTAGCCGGCCTCGTCGAGGAGCCGGTTGGCCTCGGCGATGTCGAACGCATAGCGCTGATCCGGCTCGTAGTGCAGGTTGGCGTACATGCTCGGGATGACCCCGGTGGCCACCGAGCCGTAGCCGCCGATGGCTCGCTTGAGGATGGTGTCGAGGTCGACGGCGTGCGACAAGGCGATGCGGACCCGCTTGTCCTTCAACGCCGGGTGGCCGTCACCGATCGGCGTGCCGTCGACAAGAGCGGCCCCGACGTTGAAGGCGATTTCGTTGAACCCGGAGTAGACCGAGGCCCGGGCGGTGATGCCCGGGACGTCCTTGAGCGAGTCGAAGACGTTGGCCTCGAGACTGTCGGCGATGTCGATCTCGCCCTTCTTCAGCGCCTGTGCGAGCGCCTCCGGGCTGGCGTACACCCGGAACACCACCTCGTCCATGTGTGGCGCCCCGCCCCAGTAGCTCTTGTTCGCCACCAGCCGGATGTACTGCCCCACCTTGCGCTCGGTCAGCACGAACGGTCCCGACCCGACGGGGGGCACCGAACCGCCCGGGGCGTTAGTGAACGTGGGCACCTGCTTCTCGCTCACCTGCTTCCAGATGTGCTGCGGCAGGATGGGGACGGCCAGGTGGAGCATCGTCGGTGTGGGCGTCTTGGTCGTCAGCACCAGGGTGGTGTCGTCCGGCGCTTCGGCCTTGACGATGTTGGCGACGTAGTTGCCGTAGTTGGTCTGTTCGGCCTCGCCGTCGATGATCCGCTGGAACGTGTATGCCGCATCGTGGGCGGTCAGCGGGGTGCCGTCACTCCACCTGACCCCCGAGCGGATCGTGTATGTCCACGTCGTGCCGTCGGCCGAGGTCGTCCAGGACTGCGCCAGGCCCGGCACGGCGGCGAAGTCCTTCTGGGCATAGCCGGTGAGGGTGTCGTACATCAGGCCCCACATCTCGTAGGACTCCACGAGGAAGCCGACGAAGGGGTTGAGCGAGTCGACGTCGTTGATGATGCCGACGGTCAGCACTTTCGGGGCTGCCGCGGCGCTCGCTGACGGGGTGGGGGACACCGTGTCCGCGGCCGCGGGGGGCGCAGCGCCATACGTCAGGGCGGCAAGTCCGGCGAGCGCGACGGCGGTCGCGCCAGCCAGTAGGCGAGTGCGCATGGCGACCCCCTCGGCGGTGGTGCCGACCTGGCCCGGTGGCACTCAATGCGGCGATCATGGCCCACTTCCGTTGCGGATCGCTAGGTTTGTCGGTGTGAACGACTCGGATCCGGTGGCTTCTGTGGCGGTTTGGCCGCTGGCGGAACAGCGTCCACACGCCCGCACGCTGCACGGTGAGACCGTCGACGATCCGTGGTTCTGGATGCGTGACCACGGCGATCCGGCGCTGCTGCGCTACTTGGAGGCCGAACGCGCCGCCTACGAGGCGGCCACCGCGCAGCTGGCCCCGCTGCGTGAGTCGATCCGCGCTTCGCTGCGCTCCCGCCTGGCGGCCGAGGACCGTGATTGTCCGTGGACGGGTGGATCGTGGACCTACCAGCGTCGGTATGACGTCGGCGCCGACTACCCCCGGTACGTCCGCTGGGGCAACGACGCGAGCGAGCCCGAGGCGGTGGTCGACATCGGTGCGGTCGTCGGTGACGCGAGTTTCGCCGAGGTGGGGCTGTTCCTCCCCAGCGACGACGGCGCGGTGATCGCCTACTCCGTCGACTGCGCGGGCGACGAGGTCTACGAGCTGCGATTCCGTGATCCGGCGGCCGGGGTCGATCTGCCGGACCGGATCGAGCGCAGCTACTACGGCGGCGCCTGGACCAGCGACGGGACCGCCTTCTACTACACCGTCCACGACGCGGCATACCGCCCCTATCAGGTCTGGCGGCACCGGCTGGGGACGCCGGTCGGGCAGGACGAGCTGGTGCTGCAGGAGGACGACCGCCACGTCGAGCTCGAGGTCCGCCGGTCACGAAGCGGTGCCTTCGTCCTGGTCAGCGCGACGAGTCGGACGACCCGGCAGGAGTGGGCCATCGACGCCTCGGACGAGCGCGGCGTTGCCCGACCGGTTCGCGCCCGAACCGCCGGAGTCGAGGACACCGTCGAGCATCTGGCCGGCGAGGGTGGGGGCCGCTGGCTCGTCGTGACCAACGAACGGTGCCCCGAGTTCTCCCTGATCAGCGCCCGGGTCGGGTCATGGTCCGAGGGTCGGGCCGACTGGGCCGAGGTGGTCGCGGGGCGCGAGGGGTGGCGGCTGGCGACGTGCGACGCCTTCGCCGGCGCCGTCGTGCTCGGCTGGCGGCACGCGGCCCGCCCGATTCTCGAGGTGTGGCCGGTCGGGTCAGGAGGTCTGCTCGGGGCCGAGCCGTCCGCGACGATCGCGGCGGACGTGCCGGCGGGCACCGTGCTCCTGGGCCCGAACGGCGGGTATGACGTGGCCGGTGTCGTCGTCGAGCAGACCTCCCTGGTTCATCCCTCGATCTGGTGGCACGTCCCGTTCGACGGTGGCCGGCGCAGGATCGTCCATCGGTCGTCGGCCCCGGGCCACGACCCGCAGGCCTACGTCACCCGCTCGGTGCTCGTCGAGGCACGCGACGGCATACCGGTGCCGGTGACGCTGGCCTACGCACCGGGGACCCCACTGGACGGCACGGCCCCGGGACTGATCTGGGCGTATGGCGCCTACGAGTCGTGCGACTGGCCGGTCTTCGACCCGACCCTGCCCGAGTGGCTGGACCGGGGGGTGGTCTACGCGATGGCGCATGTACGTGGCGGCGGTGAGGGTGGCCGCACCTGGTGGGACCAGGGGCATCTGGAGGCCAAGGAGCGCACCTTCACCGATCTGATCGACGTGGCCGACGGTCTCGTGGCGCGGCGCCTGATGGCCCCAGGCAAGGTGGCGACCCGAGGTCTGTCCGCCGGAGGGCTGCTCCAAGGCGCGGTGTTCGGGATGCGGCCGGACCGGTGGCGGATCGTCGTGGCGGAGGTGCCGTTCGTCGACTGCGTGACGTCGATGCTGGACGACTCCATCCCGTTGACCGTCAACGAGTGGGAGGAATGGGGTGACCCGCGCCGGGCGGCGGACTACCGATGGATGCGGGCCTACACGCCCTACGAGAACATCCCCAACGGCCCGTGGCCGCTGCTCCTGGTGACCGGGTCGCTGCACGACCCTCGGGTGCTGGTCCACGAGCCGGCCAAGTGGGTGGCCAAACTGCGCACCCTGCAGGCCGAGGACGCGGTGGTGCTGTTCCGTGCCGAGACCGGCCCGGGGGCGCACACCGGCCCAGCCGGCCGCTGGGCTCACGCCGACTATGAGGCCGAGCTCATGGCCGTTGTGCTGGGCGCCATCGACAGCGCCGGGTGACCGCAGCGCATCAACGGGCTGGCTGCCCGGTCGCGGCGCCTGGTGCCGGACGCCCGGGCTGCACCTGCACTGCGATGTACGGCCAGCCCTCGTAGGTGCGCCCGTGGGGCACCTCCCACTCCAGGGTGACCTGCTGGCCCGCGGCGAGGCTTCGGTAGCCGTCCATCCGGATGTGTGAGAAGTGGACGAAGCAGCCGCCCGGGGTCTGGGGGGAGTCCACGACCCCCCACCCCTCCTCGGGTCGCCAGAACCGCACGATCGCCGTCGTCATACCCAGAAACGCTAGCCATCCCCGCCCGGCTCAGCGACCGAATATTCGCCCGGGTCAGGCCCCGGTGACGAGCCACGCGCCGCCTTTGGCGCGCCACCACAGAGTCACGGACCGGACGCCGAGAAAGCCGGTGAAACCCAGCCAGAGCAGCGCCAGCCCCCCACCCGCCCCGTGCGCATCGACGAGCCAGGCGGCTCGCGCCCGCACGATGACGGCGATCGGCGCGTAGCAGGCCAGGGCGAGCGTCATGGCCCGCGCCAGCCAGCGGGCGTCCCCGGCGCCGATGAGCACCCCGTCGAGGACGAAGAGGTACCCGCTGAGCGCCTGGCCCAACCCGACGACGACCAGGGCAGCGGAGAGGGCAGCCCTGACCTGTGGATCGGTGGTGAACAGGTGCGGGACAACGGCGCTGCCGACGAGCAGGGCCAGGCCGATGGCGGCCCCCGTGCCCACTCCCCAGCGGACCATCAATGCCGTCGCCGCCCGGACCCGGCCGACATCGCCGGCACCCAAAGCCTTGCCGGTGAGTGCCTGGGCGGCGATCGCCAAGGAATCCAGGGCGAAGGCGGCGGTCGTCCAGACCGTGAAGGCGACCTGGTGCGCGGCCAGGGCCACCGTGCCCAGACCCGCGGCGGCCCACACCGTGAGCAGGAGCGCGAGCCGTAGCGCGAGGGTGCGCACGAGAAGCGGCACTCCGGCGGCGGCGGCGCTCAGCACCCCGGCGCGGTGCGGGGCCAGCCGGGCGTCATACCGGCGTGCTGACCGGAACAACGCGAGCGCCAACGCGGTGGCCATGCCGGTCTGGGCGATGACGGTGCCCCAGGCGGAGCCGGCGATCCCGAGCCCAGCGGGGTAGACCAGGAGCCAGTTCAAGCCGGCGTTGACACCGAAGCCGGTGGCGGCGACCACCATAGGCGTGCGGGTGTCCTGCAGACCGCGCAGCACGCCGGTGACGGCCAGGACGGCGAGCATGGCCGGCAGGCCGAGGGCGCTGATCCGCAGGTAGGTCACCGCCGGACCCGAGACGTCGCCCGGTGCGCCGAACAGCGCGACGACGCCGGGGGCGGCCCACCACAGGATCGCCCCCGTCCCTGCCCCGAGGGCGAGGGCGAGGTAGCAGCCGTCCAGGCCGGCCTCCACGGCTCGGGCGGGCTGAGCGGCACCGAGGCGGCGTGCCGACGTCGCGGTGGTCGCATAGGAGAGGAAGACGAAGACCCCGCTCGCCGTGAGCAGGGCGGTCGACGCCACCCCCAGCGCGGCCAATGACGTCGTGCCCAGTCGTCCGACGATGGCCGAGTCGGCGAGCAGGAACAGCGGTTCGACGACGAGGGCCACGAACGCCGGGACGGCCAGCCGCAACACCTCCCGGCGCACGGCCGCATCGCTCACGGCCGTTCGGTGGCGACGTCGATGACATCCCACTGCGTTGCCGGTTCCAGGACGGTGGCGGAGCACGACATCTGCGCCGGATCGCGCCGGCGCGACGCGACACGCACCCGCCATACCGCTGAGCCTGCGACACCCGTGGTGTCGTGCGCGGCCTCGGTCGGGACCGCGCGGTCCACCGCGAAACGGACGACGATCGGGCCGCCGTCCGGCCCGGGCTCGGTGACGTCGACGAGCCGTAGGCCGGGCGCGCGATCGAGAACGCCGGCCTGCCGGCGGACGGCGATCTCGGCGGCCTGCACCGGAGCCGGCCAGCCGATGCGTCCGCGCAGGTGGCGCAGGACCACCCGCCCGGCGCGGTGCTCGGCGGCGACCAGCCGAGCCGAGTCGGCATCGAGACGCCCGTAGGACAGTCCGTCGCCGAGGACGAGCGCCGTCGCGGCGAACCGGTGACCGCCGAGGTGCGAGACCCCCCACGCCGCCTCCGGCTCCACCGCCGCGAAGGCCTCGAGTGCGGGTCGCCCACGGTCGGCGCAGCACGCGTCGTGCCCGCCGTGAATGCAGACGGCAAGGAGCGGCTCGGGGCGCGGCGTCAGCCCGAGCGCACGACCGGCTCCCAACGCCGCGAGGTCCAGATCGAGAATCTCCCGGGGGTCGCGGAGCACCGCCTCTTCCATCCATGGCCGATCGACGCGCGTCGAGGCGACGACCAGCCGGCGGCCGTCGACGTTCGGGGCGCCCGCGGTGGCCCGCCGCATCAGCAGCGGCCGGATGCCGCTCTCGGCGCAGCGGGCCACGATCTCGGCGCCCAGTCCGTCCGGGAGCCGAGCGTCCCGCCAGGCCTTGTCTCCCCACGGTCCGCGCTCCTCCAGCAGGAGCACCGCCGTGATGGTTGGCGCGGTGCCGGCGAGCGGTTCGCCGCGCGCCTCGGCCAGCGCCGAGCACCGGACCCGTTCCCGCGCACCCCGCTCCGGGGTCTGGGGAACGCGTGGTGGAACGGTCACCGGAGGGGCTCCTGCTCGACGCGGCGGGCAATGACGACGAACGGAGGGTAACTCGCGGGCCGGTGGGCGGCCCACGACGTCCGCGACCGAACGCGCGGTCCGCCGCGGCAACAACTACCCTGTCAGCACACCGTCGCAGATCACCAGGGGGCTTCGATCATGGCCGGTTTCGATGTCAGCATCGACTCGCTGCGGGCTGCCGCCGACTCGATCGACACCATCACCGATGACAGTGGGGCCGAGTCGTTGCGGTTGGCTGCTCCGCCGGACCTGGGGCACCAGGGTCTGGAGAACGCCGCCGAACATTTCACGACCGGGTGGAACGGCGCGGCGAACGGGATGGTTCGATCCAGCGCCGCGCTGTCGGAGGGGCTGCGGCGCTCCGCACTGGGCTACGTAGCGTCCGACCTGATGGGCGACACGGTGATGAGGATTCGTGCCCTCTTCGGCGGAGGTGACGGCTCGTGACCGCCGCCGCCGACCTGCTTGCCCGCCGGACGCCGACCGAGCTGGTGCCCGGCGATGCCGATGCGGCCGACTCCTTCGCCGTGACGTTGCGCCAGCACGGGGATCGGTTCGGCTGGGCGGCCACCGACTACCGATCGGTCAAGGTCGACTGGACGGGTGAGGCGGCCGACACCTACCGGGCCTCGGCGACGACCAACGCCGTGGCCTGGGAGCACGCGGCCGACTGCTTCGCGCAAGCGGCCACCGCGATGGCCGCCTACGCCGACGCCCTGCGCGCGGCCCGTTCGGCGGCGGCGACGGCCGGCCTCGACTTCGAGGAGGGGATGGAGGCAGCGGATGACTGGGCCCGTCGCGAGTACGACGAGCGGACCTCGGCGCTCGACGACACCCCGTTGGAGCACGTCACCCCGCCGTACGTCAGCCCGCCCCGGGTCATTCTGGCGGCCCTCCCCGGCGGCCGGTCGCTGCGGCAGCAGGCCGTCGCGGCGCTCGAGGGGGCGCGGGCCAGACTCCTTTCGGCGGGTGACGCCGCCGCCGCGACACTGAGGTCGGTCACCGAGGGCTACACATCCGGTCCGCCATACGGTATGACGCCCGGCACCGAGGGCAACCCGGGCGGCAAGGGCGATCACTTCCCGATCAACGGTCCCGTCCCGACCGGCGACGACGACTTCGATCTGACGAGGATCCACCAGGGCCAGATCGGGGACTGCTGGTTCGTCTCCGCGCTCGGCGTTCTCGGGCAGGCCGACCCGCAGTGGTTGCGTGATCACATGGTGCTCAACCCCGACGGCAGCTACACCGTCACCTTTTTCCGGAAGAACGATCCGATCTTCGGGGACACGACCTACGAACCGGTGACCATCACGGTGCCGGCCTCGCTCATCTCGGGCGGAGTGCGGGACAGCAAGACCGGCGAGCCGAGCTGGGCCAGCATCTACGAGAAGGCAGCGGCGGTCTTCTTCGGCGGGGACTACGACGACATCAACGGCGGCTATGGCAACGACGCGTTGGAGGCCCTCACCGGCCGGCCGGCGTCGACACACGACGACCAGCGGGCTGGACGACATCCGCGACGGCCTGGCCCGCGGCGATGTCTACGTCACCAGCACCGAGACCCAGGGCTCGTGGTGGCCTTTCGACGACGAGGTCGACAACCCGGCCATCGTGCCCGACCACCTCTACATGATCGACGCGGTAAAGGAGGTCGACGGCGAGCTGAAGATCCATGTCGTCAATCCGTGGGGCCCGGACGGTGGCGAATACGACGGCGAGCAGAAGTACGGTGACCTGTGGCTGACCGAGGAGGAGTTCCACCGGAACTTCGACGACACCTCCAGCGTGAGCCGGACGTGAGGTGGGGACGATGACGACGATCCGAGTGCAGCAGGGCAGCCAGCCCACGTTCGCCGATGTGCGGGTCGGGGTGATGATCGCGGGCCTGCGTGACGGGGTGCCGACGGCCCGGCTGCTGTTGCGTTCCGAGGAGGACTCGGTGCGGGTCGATCTCGCCCAGGGCGCCTCGGTGGACCTGCTCGGCCGGGGGACGCTGACCGTCACCGAGGTGCACCCCCGGGCCGTGCGGGAGCAGCGCGACGAGGTCACGCTGTCCTTCACACCCGGGTCGGTCGGCCAGCGCCGCGGCGGAGCCGACGATGCGTAGCCGGCTGGTCGGTCTGGGGGTGGTCGCCGTGCTGGTGCTCGGTGCCTGCACGAGTAGCCCGGCCCGTCGCCCGCTGGCCGAGGCACGCACGGCATACCCGCCGGTCTTGACGTCGGTGACCGGGGCTGTGACGCGTGATCTCGGGCCGACGTGGACCGCGGCCAGCCCCGCCGTGGTGGCCCCGGGCAGCGCCAGTGGCACCTGTGCCTACCGCAGCGAGCGCCTCACGACCCCCGTCTACCTCGGTCGCGGCGTCCCCTGGTCCGAGGTCAAGAAGGCCGTGGACCAGGCGCTGAGCGGCACCGGCTTCGGCCCGACGGCCAGCGTCGAGGGCGACGCGGGCGGGTGGCTCGTGCTGACCGCCACAGACGCGTATGGCGCGACCCTGACGGTGCGCTCCAAGGGGACGGCCGAGGCGTGGATCGAAGCGGTCACGACCGGCTCCGACTGCTCGTAGGCCGCCCGCTCAGCCCGCGGCGCCCTTGGCCAGCTGGGCCACCAGCGCCGTGATCTGCAGGTCGGCAGCGTCGACGTCCGGGGAGAAGCCGAGCCGGACGACGACGAGTCGGGCCGACGGCACGACGAAGACCCGTTGCCCGTCGTGGCCGGACGCCCAGTAGGCGTCGTCCGGCAGGGTGGGGTCGACCAACGATCCATCGGCTTGCTTGTTGACCCACCAGCCCGCGGCGTAGCCCTTCTCCTCACCGTCGCCGGAATAGGCCGTCGTCGAGGCCGTCATCCAGCCCTGAGGCAGCAGAGCCGTGCCGTTCCACACACCGTCCTGGAGGGCGAGCTGTCCCACTGCGGCCCAGTCCCTCGGGGTGGCCCACAGGTAGGAACTGCACACGGGCGTCCCGACGCCGTCGGCCTCCCAGACCGCGGAGGTCAGGCCGAGCGGGGCGAAGAGCTCCCGTCGCGGCAGGTCGGCGGCGACGCCGGCTCGTTGGGCCAACACCGAGCAGAGGATGTTCGTCGACCCGCTGGAGTACTGCTGATAGGTGCCTGGGGTGTGCGCGAGCGGCTGGCTGGCGGCATAGCCGGCCATATCCGGCTCGAGGTAGAGCATCCGGGTGATCGGGGTGCCGAGGTCGTAGGTCTCGTCCCAGCTCAGTCCGCTGGACATCCGCATGAGCTGGTCGACGGTGATGGTGCGCCGGTCATCGGTCCACTCCGGGCGCAAGGCGCTGTCGGTGATGGCCACCTTGCCTTGGGCGACGAGCCGTCCGGTGAGCAGGTTCGCCACACTCTTGCCCATCGACCAGCCAAGCTGGGGCGTCGTCGCCGTGAATCCGGCGGCATACCGTTCCGCCACGATCCGGCCGTCGCGGACGACGACGACGGCGCGGGTGCCCAGGGCTGCCTTGTCGGCGGCCGACAGGTTGTCGCCGAAGGCGGCGGCCACGGCCGCGTCGAGGGCGGCATCCGGTCCGGGGGCGGCGGCGTTGGTGAAGGGGTTGTTGCCGGCGCTGACCTGAGTCGCCGCCCCGTATGCCGGTGCCGATTCGGCCAGCGTGCAGCCGAAGCCGGGGGTGTAGCTCGCGCTCTGGCCCGCCAGCACGCCGAGGATCGTGGTGCGCGCCGAACCGTTGCCCGGCGAGGTCCGCAGGTAGGGGACCAGCGGGTTGCCGGGCAGGTCGGTCTCCGGTGCGCTGCGACCCGCGACGTTGACCACGGCGCAGGCGTTGTGCGCGGCGTAGCCGGTGCCGGTGAGCAGCAGTGGCTTGGCGTACTGGTAGCCGGCCACCAGGGCCACGATGAGGACCACGACCAGGCCCAGCAGGATCCGAAGGACGACACGACGACGGCGGGAGCGCATGAGTCGGACGGTAGCGAAGTCCTCCGGGGTGCGCGGCGACATCGAGGAGACGCGCCCGGCGGATCCTGGGGCACGCAGCCGGGACGTCACCTGGGCGGGGACGCGCAGCCGGGTGAGGGGGCTGGGGCGTGCCGTCGTGGCCGGGCCCTGGGCCGAGTCGGGGTCCGCCTCGGGCGGCTGAAGTCCCGGCCCGTCGACGGCCGGATCGGCCCAGTCATCGCGGCCCGGGTCGGTCGGGTTGGCGTTTCCGGGATCGCCCGCTCCGGCGCGGGGTCGCTCCGGCGTGGTGGCTGATGGGGTGGCAGCTGACGGTGTGGTGGCTGGCGGTGTGGCAGCCGGCGGCGTGGTGGCTGACGGGGTGGCAGCCAACGGTGTGGTGGCAGCCGGCGGGGTGGTGGCAGTCGGCGGGGTGGCAGCCGGCGGGGTGGTGGCTGACGGTGTGGTGGCAGGTCGCGGTGTGGCCGCGGTGCGGGCCTGGGCGCGGATCCGGCCCGCGGCGAGCACGCCGGCCGCGAGCAACACGGTGATGAGGCCGAAACCGACCCAGGGGACGAGCGGGACGATGATGCCCAGACCACCACCGACAACCCATGCCGTCTGCAGCCGGGTCTCGGACCGGGTGAAGACCCGAGACTGGAGGTGCTCGGGGACCCTGTGCTGGATGAGGCTGTCGAGGCAGAGCTTGGCCAGGGCTCCGGCCGAACCGGAGACGAAGCCGAGGGCAACGACCGTCCACGGTGAGTAGATCAGGGTGGTCACCAGAGCGGCACCGAGCGCCACGAGCAACGCCGAGGTGGCGATCCGGTTCGGTGAGTGTCGCCCGAGCCGGTTGCCCAAGAAGCTGCCGGTGGCATTGCCTACGCCGGCCGCCGCCACGACCAGGCCGAGCAGCAGCATGCTCGAGATGCCCGCAACCGGGTGTTCGCGCAGCAGGAAGGCGAGGAAGAGCGTGAGGAAACCGGCCAGGACGCGGGTGGAGGTTGCTGCCGCGAGCGTGGTGCGCAGCGAGGTGGGCAGCGGCCCGACCGCAGGGCGACGGGCCGGGCCGAACCGGCCAGGCGGTGCATCGATCGGGGCGTCCGGGGGTGGGGAGTCGACGTGCTGGGGCAACCGGATGGCCCAGATCGTCGCCACGACATACAGCAGGAAGGCGACCCGCAACGACCACTGGCCACCGAAGCGCCCCACGGGAGCCGCCAGCGCGGTGCCCAGGACCATGCCGATGACCCCGGCGATGGACTGCCGGGCGTTCGCGGTGACCAGCGAGATGGATTCGGGCAGGAGCAGCGGTATGGCGGCCGCGCGGGTCACCGTGTAGGCCCTCGAGGCGAGCAGGCAGACCAACGCGACGGGGAGCAGCCACGCCGACTGGTCGTCGAGCAGGCCGGCCAGCACCCACGAGAGGAACGCGCGCAAGGCCAACGTGGCACCGATAGCCCAACGCCGACCGTGGCGGAACTCGTCGAGCAGGGGGCCGATGAAGGGCGCCAACAGGACGAACGGCGCCATCGTAGTGAGCAGGAAGAGGGCCACTTGACCGCGGGCTTGGCCGATCGGCATGGCGAGCACGCTGCTGGCCAGTGACACGGTGAATGCGGCATCGGCGGCCCCGGCGAGGGCGTGCAGCTCGGTCAGCCGCGCCAGACCGGTCGCGCTCGCGCCATCGGCTGCGGCGAAGTCGCGGAACCGTTGGGTGCCGGCCCTGGTGCCTTTGGAGACGACCCGGGCGGATGCCCGGCCGCCCTTGACCGCGGCCCGGCCGGTAGCTTTGGCGCCCCGCCCCATCGCGCGCGCCGCCCGTGCCGCCTGCGCGGATCGAGGGTCGGCGCCCCGGTCAGCACCTTGCCCCGCGCTGTGCCCGGCGCCTTGACCTGTGCCTTGCCCGGCACCTTGACCTGTGCCTTGCCCGGCGCCTTGACCGCGGCCCTGCCCGAAGCCCCGTGCGGCGCGAGGCCGGTCAGGGGTGCCGTCGGGTAGGTCCACAGGGTCATCCTCTCCCGCGAGGCCGACATGGCGAAGCCGCCACCCGCAAACACCGTGCGCCTCGCTGCCGAGGAGCGCCCGGCGGCGGTGGGAGCTATCGACTGGGCTCGAGGATGACGTTGTCGATGAGCCTGGTCGTCCCGAGTCGGACCGCCATCGAGGCCAGGGCACCGCGCGCGGGGTCGACCCGCGACAGCTCGATCAAGGTGTCCCGGTCGGAGATGGAGACGTAGTCGACGACGGCCAGCGGCTCGCCCGCGAGCACCTGGGACATCGCGGCCCGCAGCGCCTCGGCGCTGGTCTCCCCGGCTGCCCACGCCGACTCGGCGGCTGCCAGGGCGCGCCGCAGAGCCGGTGCCGCAGCCCGCTGCGCCGCGTCGAGGTAGGTGTTGCGGCTGCTCATGGCCAGGCCGTCGGGCTCCCGCACGGTCGGCGCGATGATCACCTCTCCGGGCAGCGCCAGGTCGGTGACCAGCCGGCGGATGACCATCGACTGCTGGGCGTCCTTCTGCCCGAAGTAGACCCGGTCCGCGTGAACGGCGTTCATGAGGATGGTCACGACGGTCGCGACCCCCTGGAAGTGCCCAGGTCGGCGGGCGCCTTCGAGGACATCGGCCACCCCGTGGACGTCCACAGTGGTGGCGAAGCCGGACGGGTAGACGTCATCGACGGTCGGGGTCCAGACCAGGTCGCACCCGGCAGCCTGAAGGAAGGCGAGGTCGCGGGGCAGGTCGCGCGGATACTTCGCGAGATCCTCGGCCGGCCCGAACTGCTTGGGGTTGATGAAGATCGAGGCCGCCGCCGCGTCGTTGTCGGCCTTCGCGCGCCGCACCAGGGACACGTGGCCCTCATGGAGGTAGCCCATCGTCGGCACGAAGCCCAGCGTGCCGAACTCCCGCCGGGCCGCCGCCAGCTCGGCCCTGGTCGTCACGACCCTCATGCGGAATGCCCCTGTGGTGAGGTCTGCGCCGACATACCGTCGAGTGCCTCGGAAAGGACCGCCTCGTCCATCCGGGCACTGTTGGCGGCCGTGGGGAAGCTGCCCGCGCGCACCGCCTGGGCGTATTCCTCGAGCGCGCTCACCCCGGCCTCCCCCAACGTGGCGAACCGGCGGGTATGCCGGGGCACGAAGTCGTCGTAGAGCCCCAGGATGTCGTGCCACACCTGAACCTCGCCCGAGCACTCCGGGCCGGCGCCGATGCCGATGGTGGGGATGTCCAGGCGCCTGGTGATGGCTGCGGCGAGCGGAGCCGGGATGAGTTCGAGGACGACGGCGAAGGCGCCGGCCTCCTGGACCGCGTCGGCGTCGGCCAGCAACGCCCGGGCGCGGACGGCGTCCTTGCCCTGGATCCGCAGCCCGATCTGGTTGACCGACTGGGGGGTGAACCCGAGGTGCGCCATGACCGGCACGCCGGCGTCGACGAGGCGACGGATGATCGGCGCGACAGTGACGCCACCCTCGAGCTTGACGGCCTGTGCCCCGCCCTCGGCCATGAGCCGATGCGCCGTCCGGAGGGCCTCCTCGGCAGTGGTGTAGCTGAGGAAGGGCAGGTCCGCGACGACCAGCGGTTTGCTGCAGCCGCGGACGACCGCCCGGCAGTGGTAGACGATGTCGTCGACGGTCACCGGGATCGTCGAGGAGTTGCCCTGGATGACCATCCCGAGGGAATCCCCGACGAGGACGAGCGGGATGCTCGTCCGGTCGATCATTCGGGCCGCGGTGTAGTCGTATGCCGTCACCATGGCGATTCGTTCGCCGCGAGCGTGGCTCGCCGCCAGATCGCCTGTCGTCACCCGCACGATGGTCCCTTCGGGGCAGGACGCGGTCGGCCGGTCGGCCGAGCAGCCATGCTAACCGGGTGCTGCCCCGCTCGATTCCGGCTCCCAGGTCACAGTGTCGACACGGCGGGTGGCCATGAGGCAGCGGTGACCGGGCGTTCGCTCGATCGCTCTGGACCCCTGCTGAACGTCCGGACTGCTCGCGGATTGGCGACGTGCGCCCGCAATTGCGTGTGTGGTTCGGGGCTGCGCGCGGGGTTGGGGGGCTGCGCGCGGGGTTCGGGTGTTCCCGCGCGTCAGACCTCGTGGCCGGAGGACGTCAGGGCCGCCGCCAGCGCAGCGATCGCTTCGGGGGACACGCCTCGTTGCTCGGCCAGCGGCAGGGTCGCCATACCGGCGGCTCGGTAGAGCGTGGCGACGTGCGGGTATGCCGCCAGCGCTCGCAGGTGACGCGCGACCGTCGCCGCGTCGCCGCGCACCAGCGGACCGGTCAAGGCGTCGGGCACACCGTGCGCGACGACGGCGTCGAGGCTGGTCTGCATCAGGGTGGTCAGGGCGGCGACCGCCTCGTCGTGGCGAAGGCCGCAGCCCTCGAGCACGTCGGCGCCCTGCGCGAGCAGGGTGACCAGGTGGTTGGAGGTGTGTGCGGCCGCAGCGTGGTAGCGCACCTTGGCCGCCGCGGGGATATCCGCCGGGTGCCCACCGAGCCGGGCAGTGAGCCGGCGCAGGTCGGTGCGCAGGGGCTCGTCCGCGGTGATTCCCCAGGTGACGCCCGTGGCCAGCGCGGTATGCGGGGTGGCGAAGGCCTGCAGCGGGTGCCACGACCCGGTGCGGAACCCGAGCCCGGCCAGCGCGGTGAGCGGCTCGGCATCGAGGGCCCCCGAGCAGTGGACGACGGCGCGCGCGCTGCGCTTGGCGCTGGCATCCAGTCCGGCGATGGTGCTGGACCACTGTGCGTCGCGCAGCGCCGTCGCCAGGCTGTCGGCGACGGCGCCGAGGGTCGGGTCCGGGACCGCGAGGATCGTCAGGTCGGCGCGGCGCAGGACCTCCGCCGCCGACAGGTATGTCGTGCCGACCTCAGCAGCCAAGGCCCGTCCGGTGGCCTCGCCTCGCGAGGCCACGCCAGCCAGTGACAGGCCGGCAGCTGCGCAGGCCCGCAGCACCGCAGAGCCCACCCGGCCGGCCCCGACCACGCCCACGATGGGGCCGGGCTCGTGGTCCAGGTCGGGGTCCCGGTCGGGGTCCGGCAGTGGCTCGTGCTCGCGGTTCAGGTCGGGGTCCCGGTCGGGGTCCGGCAGTGGCTCTCGCTCGTGGTCCAGGTCGGGGTCCCGGTCGGGGTCCGGCAGTGGCTCTCGCCCTGGGTCCCGCGTGGGGCCGGTCCGTGGGCCTGCTGTCCCGTGGTGTGCGCCGTCCATACCGTCAGTTTCCCAGCGAGGCACCGAGGACGCTGGTGGCGGGTCAGGGGCTCAGCCGGCGCGGACCTCGGCCGCGCTCGCCGTGGACTCGCCGACCAGACCGGACTCGAGGTGAGGCAGCCAATTGATCCGTTCGGCGGTCATGGTGCCGACCCACTCACCGGCACCGTCGTTG
>JBPOIZ010000036.1:0-7447 GCA_052034115.1 Actinomycetota bacterium | reverse complement strand
GAACGAGACGGCGCCCGCCGACGATTTCGCCGCCTTCGTGCACGCCCGCGACCGCGAGGTCGCCGCGCGCCGGCGCGGGATGTTCGGCGCGCTGCCCGAGTCGCCGTCGATCCGCGAGCTGCGCGAGGCGGCCGTCGCCTCCGGCGACACCGACCTCGTGCGGTACGCCCTGGAGTACCTGCCCCTGCACTTCGGGCGCCGCCACGGCGACCCGAGTCGGCCCTGGAACACGTTTTCGATCCGCGCGCGGGGCCACGGCGGGGTCCGCTCGCTGGGCTACGAGGGCAACTGGCGGGACATCTTCCAGAACTGGGAGGCCCTGGCCTGGTCCTTCCCCGAGTTGCTCGAAGGGATGGTCCTGACCTTCCTCGATGCCATCACCGTCGACGGCTACAACCCGTACCGGATCACCTACGCCGGCATCGACTGGGAAGTGCCGGAGCCCGACAACCCCTGGGCCAACATCGGCTACTGGAGCGACCACCAGATCGTCTACCTGGCTCGGCTGCTCGATCTCGCCGAGCGATTCGCGCCGGGGCGTCTGACCCGGCTCGTCGACGACGAGTCGGGCGTCTACGCCGACGTGCCCTACCGCATCGCTGCGTACGACGACATCGTCGCGAACCCGGTGGACACCATCACCTTCCTGCCGGAGGCGGATCGGCAGGCGCGCGAGCGATCCCGATCCATGGGCGGCGACGGGCTGTTGGCGCGCGATGGGTCCGGTGCGCTGCTGCGCGCGACGATGGGGGAGAAACTCCTGCTCCTGCTCTGCGCCAAGCTGGTCAACCTCGTGCCGCACGGCGGGATCTGGATGACGACGCAGCGACCGGAGTGGAACGACGCCAACAATGCGCTGGTCGGTCGCGGGCTGTCCGTCGTGACCGTGGCCCAGCTCCTCGACTACATCGACCAGCTCCGCGACCTGTTGGCCGACGGGGCCACCGTCAACCAGGCGCTCGCCGACCTCGTCGCAGCGCTGACGACGGCCCTGGCCGAGGGCCCGGACGCCCTGCTCACCGAGCCCGGTGGCCGGCCCGACCCGATCCGGCTGCGCTCGGTCATCGATGCCCTCGGCCGCGCCGGCGCGGCATACCGGTCCCGGGCGTACCGGCGCGACACCGGACCGACAGTGCGACTGGACAGCCACGACGTCGGGCGCCTCCTCGGCCTGGCCCGGACGCATGCCGAGACAACGGTGTGGGCCAACCGTCGCCCGGATGGGCTGTTCCACAGCTACAACACCTTGGCCCTGGGGCCGGACACCGCCCGCATCGGACGGCTCCAACTCATGCTCGAGGGCCAGGTGGCCGTGCTGGGCAGCGGGCTGCTGTCGACGCCGGATGCCGTGGAACTGCTGGCCGCCCTGCGTCGGAGCGAGCTGTATGCCGCGGACCGGGGCAGTTACCTGCTCTACCCAGACCGAGAGTTGCCGCCCTTCGTCGAGTGGAACCGCATCACGGCGCGGGAGGCGGCCGCCATACCGGTCCTGAACGATCTCGCGGCGCGGGCAGACCGCAGCGTCCTGGTCGTCGATCGGGCCGGGGACTGGCACTTTGCGGGCGACATCCGCAATGCCGTTGATGTCGGCATGGCCTTGGATGCCGTCGCCGCGAGCGGCGTGGCCGTGACGGCGGCGGACCGTGGGGCGATCCTGGCCCTGTTCGAGAAGACCTTTCACCACCGCGACTTCACCGGCAGGTCCGGGCGGTTCTTCGCCTACGAGGGCCTGGGGAGCATCTACTGGCACATGGTCGGCAAGCTCGTGCTCGCGGCGCAGGGCCAGGTGACCTCTGCGGTCCGGGCCGGGGCCGACCCGCAGATCGTCGCGGTGCTGCGCCGGAGCTACGAGGACCTGCTCGACGGACTCGGGTTCCGCCGCTCTGCCCTCGAGTACGGCGCGTTCCCGACGGATCCGTACTCGCACACCCCGGGCCGTGGGTCCGGCGCCCGGCAGCCGGGTATGACGGGCCAGGTCAAAGAGGCCGTGCTGGTGCGCTGGGGACAGCTCGGGGTCGGCGTCGCCGATGGCCGTCTGTCCTTCGACCCGGTGCTCCTACCGGGCACCGAGCTCGGCGACGGCGGGTCGCTGGACTTCACCTTCTGCGGTGTGCCGGTCACCTACCGGCGCGGTGCGACCGCGCCACAGGCGACCTGCCTGGTGCGGGTCCGGCGCGGGGATGCGGTCGAGGTCGTGGAGCTGGCTCAGCCGAGCCTGCCCCACGACCTGAGCGCGGCGGTCTTCCGCCGCAGTCCAGACCTCCTGGGGATCGAGGTCGTCCTTCCGCCGGCAGGCTGAGCGGGCCGGCGGAAGGGACGCGCTTCCCTGCCGCCGACCCGCTGTCTGGAGCCCGTGCCCCTGTCCAGGGCCGGTCTCACGGTCTGGAGCCCCTGCCGCTGCCTAGGGCCGGTGTCACTGTCTGGAGCCCGTGCCGCTTGCTAGTCCCGCTCGAACGCCCCGATGTCGGGGGCCACGCCCTGGGGCCGAGTCACCCCGCGCTGGTCCGTCGCGGGTGCCGTCGCCGGGTCGCCCGCGTCCAATGCCGCAGACCCGTCGAGCAGAGCCATCGTCGGTGTCGGGCCGCCGTTGTCGCCGAGCGGGCCGAGCCGGGGGTCTGCCCCGACCAGGTCGGTGGTGTGCGCCGTGCCGCAGGTGCCGTCGGCGAGCAGGTTGTGGCCCGCCGAGTCCAGCGTCACCGGGCCGGCACCGAACCTGCCGACGATGCACTCGTCGCCGGAGTTGTCGGCGATGATCGTCCCGGTCACGTTCGCCGCGACCCCCGAGTCACCGAAGGTGCCCACGAACAGCCCTCCGGCGGTGCCGCCCGGCGCGGTGTTCCCGGCGATCGTGCTGGACTCGATAGTCAGGGTCCCATCGGTGGCGAACAGGCCGCCGCCGTGCCACCCCGTTGCCGTGTTGCCGGCAACTGTGGTGTTCCGAAGGACGCTGTGGCCGAGCAGCCGCAGGCCGCCGCCGACATCGGTGGCGCTGTTGCCGGTGATGGCGCAACGCTCGAAGGTGACGGTGCTGTTGAAGTGGGCGTAGACGCCACCGGCCGGGCCGCCGCTGACGGTGTTTCCGCTGATCTGGCAGTCCGTGCCGGTCAGCGTGCCGCCCTCGCCGACATACACGCCCGCGCCGCCCTTCCACCAGTCGTTCCCACTGGTGGCGACCGTGCTGTCGACGATGTCGGCGTGGTCGAGGATCAGCGTGCCGTTGACGATGGCGCCGCCGGCCAGCTCCCAGCCATAGCCCTGGCTCAGCCGGGTATGCCGGACGGTGACCTCGGTGCCGGCCGCGACCTCCAGGATCCGACTGGTGCCACCGCCACTGATCGTCACGCCGGGGGCGTTCGAGCCGTCGATGGACACCGAATGCCCTGGGGTGAGCGGGCTGGTCAGGGTCACGGTCTGGCCGGCGAGGCTCCCGTCGAAGGCGGCCGTCCCGCCCTGGCACAAGGTCCCCAACGCGGCCCGGAGGCTGCCCGCGCCGTCGTTGGCTGTGGACGTCACCGTGGCCGTGCTCGCGCAGCTGAGCCGGATCTGGTCCAGCAGCATCGGCTTGGACCGTAGCCCGGTGGTTTCGATGCTCAGGCCGGTCACTGCGGAACGGTCGAGGGTGGCGCCGGAACGAGAGACGAACTCGGCGAACGGCAGCGTCACGAGCCGCCATCCGGCCTGGTCGTCCTTGAAGGTGGTGGCGAAGTCGGTCGTGCGGGTGCGCTGCTGGTAGACCCGGACGTAGTCGACGAGCATCCGCTGGGGGAATGTCGTGTCGGCACCGACCGGACCGCCGAAGTTGCCGCCCACCGCCGTGTTGAGCAGCAGCGAGAACGGGTGGTTGAAGACCCACTGGTTCGGTGCGACGTCGGCCGGGGTGGCCTCGTGGTAGGCGATGCCGTCGATGGTCCAGGTGATGTGGTCGGGCTGCCATTCGACGGCGAAGGTGTGGAACCGGTCGCCGAGGGCGCCGCTGACGTCATACGTGCCCCCGAAGGACTGGCCTCCGGAGTAGCCCGGGCCGTGAATGGTCCCGAACGCCGTCGACGGCTCCCGCCCGACGTTCTCCATGATGTCGATCTCGCCGGCGGTCGGCCACGGGATCTCGTCGATGTTGGTGCCCAGCGACCAGAACGCAGGCCACAGCCCGGCGCCTTGGGGGACCTTGATGCGGGCGACGATCCGCCCGTAGGCGAACTCGGCCTTGTCCTTGGTGACCAAGCGGGCCGATGTGTACTTGCACGGCCCGTAGTAGCAGGTGTAGCCGGAGTCCTCGGGGACCGATCGGGTGGTGATGACGAGGTTGCCGCGCCCGTCGGTGGCGGCGTTGCTCGCGCTGGAGGTGTAGAACTCCAGCTCGTCGTTGCCCCACCCGGGCGCGCCGATGATCGTGCCGTCGCCCAGGTCGTAGGACCAGCGGTTCGGGTCGGGGGCGGTGCCCGCCCTGGTGCGGAAGTCGTCGGACCACGCCAACTCGTATGACGGAGCGCCCGACGACGTCTTGGGCGCTGAGTTCTGAGCGCTGACGGTGACGTTCTTTCCGGTGCCGTAGCCGTAATACCAGAACGAGATCCCATCGTGCGCCGACCAGTCCTGCGGCGCCGCGAAGGATCGCTCCGCCCCGGTCGCGAACCTGTTGGAGGTGGCCGAGAGGACGCGTTCGGTCGCGGTCTGGCCAGGGAGCGCCAGCGGGCCGGCAGGCTCGATCGCCGTGCTGGTCAGGCTGGTTCCCGGGGTGCCGTCCCAGAGGTATGGCGAGGATTCGAAGTCTTCCACCAGCGTCGGGTCGAGCGTCTCGTCGTCGGTGATCTGGACGCGGGTCGTCAGCGGCATGCCGCGGGCCGCACCCGTTGCCGACGCGATCTCCAGGATGACGCCGCGGTTGCCCTGGTACTTGGCGTCGTCGTGGGTGGGCACGTCGACGCTGGCGACGGTCTGGTTCGGGGCGAAGGTCACGGTGGTGTCGACCGCGGTGTAGTCCCGGCCGGCCGCGGCAGTTCCCGAGGTGGTGCGCACCTGAGCGGTCACCGGGTCGGGTGCCGGCTTGGACAGCCGCAGCTGGACGGTCGCGGTGGCGCCCTCGACGACGCTCTGGTCCACCCGGGTGAAGCCGACGGTCAGCGGCTTGGGCGGCGCGACGCCATACACCTGGACGTCATCCACGTGGAACCGAGCGGTCCCGGACGTGGCCAGCGAACCGAAGGCCCAGCCGTGGATCTCGGTCAGCCCGAAGCCGTCGTTGGGGGCGCCGTTGCCGACCTCCTTGCGGGTCATGGTCTCGAACGGGATCTGGACCAACCGCCATCCGGGCGTATCGTCGGCGAAGGTGGCTGTCCATCGCTCGGCGTCGTCGACGGTCGAGTCGGGATTGCGGTTGTCCATCACATCGATGAACAGGCTCGTGCCCGTGCCTGCCCCCTCGAACCAGAACTGCACGCCCGCGTAGGGGCTCCAGTCCTGCGTCGTCCACGCGTCGGCCGTGGCGTTTTCGAAGGCGTGGATGACCACGGCCCAGGAACTCACCGTGGCGTCGACCCGCAGGACGGTGTTGCCCTCAGCGGAGCCCGGGACCGGGGTGGGGGGTGTCGTCGTCCGGTCGTAGGCGACCGCGCTGTTCGGATCGGTCGCGACGAACCAGCCAACCGGCACCCCGCCCACGCTGCCGGTGGCCAGGGGGGACTCGAAGTCCTCCACCCCAGGCAGGTCAGCGTGGGCCGTCAGTGGGGTGACCGCGAGGATTGCCGCGGCGATCACGCCGCTTACTCCGGTGATCGACCAGGCTCGTCGGGTGCGTGCGGATGTGCCAGGCATGGGGGATCCCCTCTCCAGAGAGCGCTCTCTCAAGGAGAGTAGGGCCGAGCGCGGAGTGTGACAAGAGGTGCTTTCCGGTCAGGCGGACTCGCGGCGGATCAGCCGCACCGGAAGAACCAGGGACTGCCGATCGCCGTCGGCGTCGGCCGACGGGTCGAGGGAACGGACGCCGATGAGATCGAGCAGCATGCGGACCATGGCTCGTCCCTGCTCGACCGTCTCCTGCCGCACCGTCGTCAACGGCGGCTCGGTGATGGCGGCCAGGTCGATGTCGTCGAAGCCGATCACGGCGACGTCCTGGGGGACGCGCCGGCCGTGATCGCGCAGCGCTGCGAGCGCGCCGACGGCCATCAGGTCGCTGGCCACGAAGAGGCCGTCGAGGTCCGGCGCGCGTCCCAGCAGTGCCGTGGTCGCCGCGTAGCCGCCGGCGGTGCTGAAGTCGCCCTCGGCGACCAGCTCGGCGCGAAACCTCGGTCCGAGGACGTCGCGGTAGCCCTTGAGCCGGTCCAGCGGTGCGGACATGTCGCTCGGGCCGGAAACCGTGCCGATCACCTGTCGGCCCAACGCCGTGAGGTGCTCGGTGGCCTGGCGCGCCCCGTCCACGTTGTCGTTGTCGACATACGGCACCCGCACGGACGTGTCGAGGGGACGTCCGCCGACGACCAGGGGCACCTGCTCGCGGGCCAGCAAGGCGGGGAGCCCATCGCGGCCGTGCTCGGAGATGAGCAGCACCCCGTCGGCGTGCCGTCCCAACAGATAACGCTCGACGCGATCACGCTCGGCCTCGTCGGAGATCATGCACAGGATCAGTTGCTGCCCGTGCCCGGCGAGCTCCTGGCTGACGCCGCGGACGATCCCGCTGAAGAACGGGTCGCCGAAGACCCGTTCACCCGGCTCGGCGGCGACCAGGGCGATGGCGTCGGTGCGGTTGGTCATGAGGGCGCGGGCGGCCCGGTTCGGTGCATACCCGAGGTCGTCGATGGCGCGGGTCACTGCGGCAGCAAGGGCAGCATCGACGGTGGTGTGCTGGTTGACCACCCGAGAGACCGTTGCCCGCGAAACACCCGCTCGGGCCGCAACGTCCTCGAGGGTCGGGCGGCCGGTGCTCCGGTTGGTGCTCGTTGGTGCCATGGTCGTGCCCCTCGCCTGGTGCATCAGTCCGGGTCATCGTATGGCGGAGCGCGGCTTTGTGGCGGCCGGGCTCACCGCGGGCGGTGCAGTGGCCACCCGATGGCTGCCGGTGCGCGTCTACAGACCCTCGAATGCTCGCGCGCGCTGCGACGCCCGGCCGTGGCCGTGGCCGTGAGCCCGGTGCGGAACCTGTGGGCGTGTGCCCGGTGCGAATACCCTCCGCCGCGAGCATTGGCGCACCCTAAGTGGTGACTCGCCGGGTCCGACTGCGCTGCGGTTCCCCGTGGAGTGGTAGTTGGTGTGTCGGAATGCCCGCGCGCGTCGCTGCGACGCCTGGCCGTGGCCGTGGGCGTGAGCCGGTGCGCATCCCGTGAGCGTGAGCCCGGTGCGGAACCCGTGGCCGTGATTCCGGTGCGAATACCCTCCGCCGCGAGCATTGGCGCACCCTAAGTGGTGACTCGCCGGGTCCGACTGCGCTGCGGGTCCCCGTGGAGTGGTAGTTGGT